>JANOFD010000099.1:0-2099 GCA_031413455.1 Rhodobiaceae bacterium | reverse complement strand
TTTCCGGCATCGGCGAGAAAAACCAAGTAGTAGCTCCCAATCTTGTAGCCCTCAAACCGCCCGAACTGGATCGTATCCCCTGCCTTCATCTGGCGAACGCCTTGAATGACACGCGCCGTGTATCGCGCGCCACAGTCGTCTGACATTGTGCCGTCTGATGACGAGGCGCGACGGATTTTCTGGCGCAAGCTTTATCCGGCCGGCGGCACCGAGCTTTACTGCGGGGTCAGTTTCGATGGCGAGCGCGGGGTCGCGATCCACGAAAAACTATCGGTCGAGCATGTGTTTCCCGCCGACACGATTGCGGAGACCGAACCTGGCTGCACCAATCGCACCTGTTCGGCGACGCGGGTGCAGCGGGCGATGGCGGATTTGCAAAACCTGTGGCCGGCCTTGCAGAAAGTGAACTCCAGCCGCAGCAAATTGCGCTTTGGCTTGCTGCCGGACACGGTGGAAGCGCGCTTCCCGGATATCTGTCCAGCCTTCCGGCGCGGCACCGGTTCGCAGGCGGTGGTGGAGCCGCGCGACGAGATCAAGGGCGATGTCGCGCGCTCGCTGGTTTACATGCACTTTGTCTATGGCCTGCCGCTGGAGGGTGCCGTCAACGACAAGGAGTTGCTGCTGACCTGGATGAACCAGGACCCGCCGGATCAGGAAGAATTGAGGCGCAACGTGCTGATCGATCATCTGCAGGGGACGACGAACCCGCTGCTCGAGGACGCGTTTTTGGGGATGTGAGGAAGGCCCTCATCCGTCACGGTCCGCGAAGGTGCGGCCCGCGCCGCCTTCGCCCGCTTGCGGGAGAAGGTGGATCGACGCGCAAGCGGCGAGACGGATGAGGGGACGCGTCACCAAAATGCGACAGGGCGCGGTGCATGTTTTGCCCGTTTACCTTTTGGAAACCATGCGGTGCGATCCATGGATGGGTGCGTTCAGGCTCCTCAACGGGCGGAGCTGACAGCAGGTTTTTGAGGAGATGAGTATGAAGACGAAACAGATTTTGCTGGCGTCAGCCGCGGTTGCGGGCCTGTCGCTGGTCAATGCGGCGGCGGCGAGTGCTGGCTGGTACGTGAGTGTGGCCGGGGGCGCGAATTGGGCTGATGACAGCAGTTTTAGCGTGGCTACACCCAACGACTCAACTACGTTTGCGTTCGCCAACGACGTGGCAACTGGCTTTGTGTTCACCGGCGCCGTCGGGATGAACCTCGACCAATATATGAAGGGTTTGCGTGGCGAGGTTGAGTTGGGCTATCGGGAGAACAACGTTAGAGGCGCATGGGCGTCGAGCACCACTTGGAGTGGTCCAAGCTCAGGTGTCGCCGACTATCAGCACTCGACCTTTTCTGTCATGGCAAACGCTTGGTACGATTTCCAGGTTGGTGGATTGAACCCTTACATCGGCGGCGGCATCGGTTGGGCGAATGGGGAATTGGACGGAACGTTTTCAACGTCCGGTCACCCGTTGTCGGCTGAAGAAAGCGGGTTTGCCTTCCAGTTGGGTGCTGGATTGACGATGGACATTCAGCCTGGTCTGAAGGCCAACATTGGGTATCGGTATTTTGAAGGCCCGGATATTTCTGCTCACTCACCACACCCGTCTGACAACCCACTTGTCGGCGACATCGAGAACCAGAACCATTCGGTGACGGTTGGCTTGATTGTAGGTTTGTAAACTTTTTCGTTACTCTTCGGCCGCCCGGAACTCGTTTCCGGGCGGCCTTTTTGTGCGCTCTAACGGTTTCGTAACCATGTGCTGCCTTTAGTTGATTCGCTCGTTAGGGTTCCGCAAACCATGCGGGAGCCTGACGGCGCACATCAGGAGGGATGCATGAAAACAAAAGCTGCACTACTTGCTTCCAGCGCTTTGCTGGCGCTGTCTCTGACTGCCCCCGCGCAGGCGGGAAACTTCTATGTCACCGTTTTGGGTGGCGTGAATGTACTCAACGACGAAGGGTTCGCGGCAAGCGATCCCACCAACCCCGCTTCGACGCTCGTGTTCTCGCCCGACTCCAACTCCGGCTATGTCGTCGGCGGTGCGGTCGGCTGGGACCTCGATCAATACATGAATGGTCTTCGGATTGAAGCGGAGTTCGCCTATC
>JANOFD010000098.1:0-1413 GCA_031413455.1 Rhodobiaceae bacterium | reverse complement strand
GCAACCGCGAAGCCCGCGTCTGGGTGAGCATGGTCAAGGCGATGGTGCCGGAGCGCGTCTGCCAAATCATCGACCAAGCGATGCAAATCCACGGCGCGACGGGCATCTCGCAATGGACGCCGCTAGCCGAAATGTACGCCCACCAACGCCACCTCCGCTTCGCGGACGGCCCGGACGAAGTGCATCACATGGTGGTGGGCAGGGCGGAGCTGACGCGCCATTGAAATAAGAAAAAAGGTACACCACCAAGATCACCAAGGGTCGTGCGCCTGCGCGAATGCCTTGGTGTCCTTGGTGGTTCAATAATCTTGCGTCGCCTACCGCGGCGCCATGCGGATGCCGCCGTCGAGGCGCAGGCACTGGCCGTTGAAATAGGTGTTGCGCGTCAACTCCAGCACCAGGCTCGCGAATTCTTCCGGCTTGCCCAGGCGCTTTGGAAACGGCACCGACGCCGCGAGACTATCCAGAACCTTCTGCGTCGCGCCCAACATCAGGGGCGTCGCGAAGATGCCCGGCATGATCGAATTGACGCGGATGCCGAGGTCCATCAGATCGCGCGCCATCGGCAGAACGAGACCGTTCACCCCGGCCTTGGCCGAGCCGTAAATCACCTGCCCGATCTGTGCATCCTGGGCTGCTACCGAAGCCGTCAGCGTAATGACGCCGCGCTCGCCGTCTTCGAGCGCCTCAGCCGCTGCCATCCCCAGCGCCGATAACGAGGCCATCCGATAGCTCGCGACCAGAATGCCGCCGACACCGTACGCGTAATCCTCCGTGGACGTCCTTTTATAACCGTGCGTCTCTTTGTCGAACGACAGCGTCTTGCCGCGCCGCGCCGTCATCGCGCAATGGACGAGGACGCGCTCCTGGCCGTGGGCCGCGCGCGCCTTCTCAAAGCCCGCGACCGCGCTCTCCTCGCTCGTGATGTCGACCTTGCAGAACACGCCGCCGATCTCCTTGGCGACAGCCTCGCCGCCAGCCTCGTTGACGTCGAATATCGCCACCCGCGCCCCCGCCGAAGCCAGCGCCTGCGCGCTCGCCCGGCCCAGCCCCGAAGCCCCGCCCGTCACGACGGCGGCAGTGGTTTTATCGATCTTCATGGCGCTTCTCCAGAATTACGGTGACAGTTCAATAAATGACAAACGTTCAAGGCTTGTCCCGCGTGCGTTGGAACGAGGCATGCACCGACGCCGGATCGTACTTCATCTGCGGCGCGTCCTCTTCCGCCTCATGCTTCACCGCATCGCTCACGGGCTTCAGCGTCGCGCGTTGGGGTCTCAGACTGCGGATACAATGTCGGTCACGCGGAAGTCATTACCGGTGCAAAGCAGCGGAGCGTTGTGTGTCTTCGCCAGCGCATAGGCAAAGCAATCGCCGAAGTTCAATCCTGCAGCTGCGCCAAAGCCCTTGCCA
>JANOFD010000097.1:0-4007 GCA_031413455.1 Rhodobiaceae bacterium | reverse complement strand
TTTGCACTTCGCAAAAAAGGGTGAGGGGAACTTATGCGCGCAGCAGGATTTGATTTCGGAACTTCCAACTCAGCCATCGGCATCGTCAAGGGAAACGCAGCCACGCTCGCGCCCGTCGAAGGCGCCTCGACCATGATCCCGACTGCCGTCTTCTTCGACTTCGCCGATCGCGACACGCCCCACTACGGACGCGACGCCGTCGATGCCTATGTCAACGGCAATGAAGGCCGCCTCATGCGCGGACTGAAAACCATCCTCTCAACCTCCCTCATCAACGAACGCACTGTTCTGTCGAAACGCGCCATCCCGCTCACCGATGTCATCGCCATGTTCTCGCGACGTCTGCGCCTGAAAGCCGAGGAGGCCATCGGCGCCCCCATCGACGCGGTCGTCCACGGCCGCCCGGTGCGTTTCGTCGAAGGCGACGACGCGCTCGACGCCCGCGCCGAAACCACACTGGCCGCTCTCGCCCGCCAGGCCGGATACACTGAAGTCTCCTTCGTCTACGAACCCGTCGCCGCAGCTGCCCAATACGAACAAACCGCCACCCGCGAAGAACTCATCCTCGTCGCCGACATCGGCGGCGGCACCTCCGACTTCTCCATCGTGCGCATCGGTCCTGATCGGCGCGCCCGCCCGGACCGCCGCGACGACATCCTCGCCAACACCGGCGTTCGCGTCGGCGGCACTGACTTCGACCGCAATCTCTCGATGAGCAGCGTCATGCCGCTGCTGGGTCTGGGCGGCGAACTGACAACCAAACAGCTTCCCATGCCACGCTCGACTTTCGCCGACCTCTCATGGTGGCCCACGATCAACCTGTGTTACACGCCAAAAATCCTGCGCGAAGCCCATGAAATTCACCGCCTGGCCGTGGAACCCGCACGGACCGAACGCCTGCTCACCGTACTCAACAAACAATTGGGCCACCGCATCGCATTTGAAGTTGAAGCGGGCAAAATCGCGCTTACCGATGCCGAACGCACCAACATCGCCCTGCCCTTCGTCGAACCCGGCTTGAGCGCCACCGCCACCCGCGAAGATTTCGACGAAACGCTGTCAAGCGAACTCACCCGCCTGCGCCTCGCGATCTGGAATTGCCTGGCCCTGGCCGGCATCGACGCCGAAAACATCGACACCGTCTTTATGACGGGGGGCTCAAGCCGCGTCCCCGCAATAGAAGCCGTCCTCACCGAAGAAATCCCCAACGCCACCCTCAAACGCGGCGACGATTTTCTCTCGGTTGCACTGGGTCTAACGCTGGAAGCGCAGCTGAGGTACGGGAGCTAGCCCCCTCACCCTTTTTTGCGAAAAGCAAAAAAGACCCTCTCCCGCAAGGGGAGAGGAAGAAAGAACATTTTTTGCAACAGCGTTATTCTTCCTCTCCCCTTGCGGGTCGGAGGCGGAAAAGAAAAAGGTCCAGTGGACCTTTTCTCCGCCGTAGCGATCTTTTTTTTGCACTTGCAAAGAAAGGGTGAGGGGCGACGCCGCCGCCCCCTCGCCAAACTATTACGGCCCAAAGCTGAAATCGGCGATGGTAATGGTGTTCGTACCCACACCATTCACGCCCAGCAATGTGATCGTATCTACGCCATCGATTGTCACCTGGGTATTTGCACCCAAGTCGACAATCCCCACCCGCGCCGCAAAATTCCCGGCGTTGATGCCAAGCGCGAACAGGTTCATCACATCCTGCCCACCGATCGCACTTGCGTCGAAACCACTGATCGTATCGGCACCAAAATTCGCTGCAAAGCGGAAGATGTCGTCCCCGTTTCCGCCATTCATGGTGTCGTTATTGAACCCACCGATGAGCGTATCGACGCCTGCACCACCGTTCAGCGTGTCGTTGCCGTTCCCGCCATCAAGAGTATCGGCACCGGCGCCGCCGTTGATCGTATCGGCACCGCTGAACCCATTGAGGTTGTCGTTACCAGTACTGCCAGTGATCGTGTCATTGCCCTGGCTGCCGACAACATTTTCAATCGTCGCCAAGTTGTCATTGCCGGTGTCCAGACTGGTCGAACTCCCCGCGGCCAGATTGACCGTCGCGTTGGCAGCCGTCTGCGACAGGTCATAGGTGTCGACTCCGGCTCCGCCGATGTAACTGTCGTTACCATCCCCAACAGTCGCCAGGAACAGGTCATTGCCACCAGCACCATTCAGCGTGTCGTTCCCGGTAAGTCCTCTGAGTGTATCGTTGCCCCCGGCACCGTTGATGATGTTGGCCAGGATATTGCCCGTGCCTGAAAAAATTCCGGCACCGGTGAATGTCAGGTTTTCAACATTGAGCCCCACCGTGTACGTATTGAGCGTTGTCTGGATAGTATCTGTTCCGCCCGCTGCAAGTTCGAACACCGTGTCGAGAACGCTATCGACGACAAATGTGTCGTTGCCGGTCCCTCCCGTCATCGTGTCGTCGCCCGTTCCACCATTTAGCAAATCGTTGCCGGTTCCCCCATCAAGGAAGTCACTGCTACCCAGACCATTGAGCGTATCATTACCCCCGAGTCCGGAAATCACATCGACGCCGGCCGTTCCATTGAGAACATTGGCGAGGTTGTTGCCGGTGATCGTATTGAGATTGATCACCGGTGCAGTTGCCAGAGAGGCAACAGATTCAGCCGTGCCCTGATTGTCGACGTAACTTGCGACTACACGCAGCAGCAACCCGACCTGCGCCTGGGCCGGTGCAAACGTAGCAGCCGTTGCCCCGGCAATGGGAGCCCAGACCGGAACCGCAACATCGGGCGACGATTGCCACTGATAAGTGAACACCACACCAACCAGCCCGTCGAGATCGATGATCGCGTTGACAGCAGACAGCACCTGGCCTTCTGTCGGTGTCGGATCGCTGATCTGGACGTTTCCGGTTGGCGCATCATTGACGTTGATCACCGCAGCGGTTGGTGCCGACAGCACGGTCTCCTGCACACCCAGTGCATCGGTATAAACCGCTCTGACACGCAAGCGCGCACCAACTTCGCCGTCGCCGGGCGTAAAGGTGGCGCCGACGCCGACATCAGTGAAAATCTCCGAGTTCGGAAGGGTTTCAACCTGCCATGCATACGAAGGCGCAACGATCGCGCCCCCGTTAAGCGGATTGTTGGGATCAGTCACACCCAGCGCCGACACCGTCAGCAGCTGGTTTTCGGTCGGTGTCGTGTCGCTGACCGTCAACAACCCGACGGGCAGCAGATTCCCGTTGGTGTTGAGGATCACCAGCTGGTCGGCAAATTGCAACCGCTCGACATTGCGAAGCGTATCGATGCCGTCCAGTCCCACATTGTCGGCGACAATGACGGAGCCATCGAAAATACCCCCCGTGTTTCCAAACGAGATGTTGTAGTTCGCAATCGCACCGGAAAACACGACCGTGTCGCTGTCACCCACTCCATTGGCAAACAGGATCTCCCTGACAATTGAAACAGCGCCCGGATTGATGGTCCCGGCAAACATCGCGCCCTGCAATTCTGTCATGCTGTCGTAACGATTTGCGCCGACGCTGAGCTGCACGTTCAGCCAGGCATCGCCGTCGATAAAGTCGTTACCGCCTTTGCCTTCGATGATGTCGCTGCCGCCGCCGCCCAGGATGATGTTGCCGGAGCTGAAGCCGTTGGCGACAACCGTCGTCCCCATGAGCGCACCAAGCCCGGTGATCAGACCAACATCGGCCGCAAGCAGTGCGCCCTGATTGATGGCTATTCCGGCTGAGGTGAGATTGTCGCCGATCAAAGTGTCGCTGAAATGCGAGCCCGACAACCCTTCCATGGTGCGGAACCGGTCGAAGAGTGCGCGCGGATCGTTGATGGGGAGCGGAGCCAAAATTGGATCGACAAATGCCATATCGGCAGTGATCCCGGTGGTTTCGGTTGCATATGTCGCCCAGTCGAAGCCGATCATACCTTCAAGGAAGTCAACCCCCGCGCCGCCGACCAGAATGTCGTTGCCGCCTTCGGCGTGCAAATCGTTGTCACCCCCCCGGCCGATCAGAACGTCATGGCCGG
>JANOFD010000096.1:0-1167 GCA_031413455.1 Rhodobiaceae bacterium | reverse complement strand
GCCGGGTTGCGTCTAGGCTACGCCAAACAAGATTGGTTGCTGTTTTTGAGCGGTGGTTATGTCGGCGCAGATATTTCTACGGACGGACGGCGTAGTCGTCGCAACCGGCGTTGCCAGCTATACTGACAGCGTATGGCACGACGGCTGGTCGATAGGTGCGGGCGCAGAATATGCGATCGCGCCACGCTGGTCACTGGGGTTGGAGTATCAGCACGTCGATCTTGGCGAGCAGCGCCACGCGCAATCATTTGGTGCCGGAAATTTCCGTGATGTCGATCTCGAACTTGATATCGTGCGTACGCGCCTGACGTACAGTTTCGGCGGTTGAAGTGCTTGCATCACCCGCGCATTGACGACATCGGCTCTTCGACCTTTCCGTAACCCGCGTCTTCGGGAATGGTCAAAACCGGCCCGCTTTCGCGCGCCTCAACTTTGGGTTCAACGGTCACGATGCGTGATGTCCGCGCCAGGTGCAGCGCCTCGGAGACCGACTTCGCTTTGCCCAGTTTCAACAAATTCATTCTGGTCGGAAAGATGATCGTCCAGCGCGTGTCGTGGATGGCGTCATTGGGGTCCACCCAAACCGAATCAACCGATTCCGATCCATCATGCCGCCCCAGCTGCCCATGCGGCGCTTCCGCCAGATAAAAATGCGTGTCGAAGCGCTTTGGCATCATGGGTGGCGTCACCCAATGTGCGAACCGCACCAGCGCATCGCACGACAGCCGCAAGCCCTCAGTGTGCAGAAACTGAACCAACCCGGCGTCACCGGAATTCAACTTTGGCCGCCAATCCGCAAGTGCAGTCGCCACAGCCGCGGTCACCGATCCCGCTTCGCCAGGCTTGCGCGCCAGCAAAATTCCCGACTCCTCAAACCCTTCGCGAATAGCGCATGCCGCCAGGCTCAACCGGTAGTCATCAAGTTCGCCCGCACCGTCCGCGTGATCACGCAGCGCCGGGTCGCGATCATGCGGATCAACTTTGCCGCCGGGAAACACCAGCGCGCCTGATGCAAAATCGATCTGGTGATGACGCTTTACCATGAAGACTTCGATACCGCCCGGACAGTCCCGCACCAGCAAAATGGTTGCCGAAGGTAACGTGGGGGCAGCCATTTTTGGCTCGCCGCTGCGGGTTGTCATGGATCAACGTCCCTGTTTGATTCAA
>JANOFD010000095.1:0-2829 GCA_031413455.1 Rhodobiaceae bacterium | reverse complement strand
GCTTCGGCGCTGGCGATGGAAGGTGGGTTGCAGTCAACGCTTTGGGCGGGGCCTGAGCGCTTTTCACGCGCGATGAAAAAGGGGGATGCGCCGGTCGAAGGCACAAGGCGCAAGAGCCCCATCAGTCTGAAACTGGGATTTTCGAGCGAGGATTTCGGTTACGCCATCGATCTGGGCCTGCCCCAGCCCGACGAGCGCTCGATGTTCGGACAAGATCCCGAGATAAAAACGGAGACCGTGTGGGCGGGCGAGACGCTGAGGCCCAGCAACATGCTGACGTCGCGCAGAGGGCCCGGCGTTCACGCGGTGGCCGGGCGCGGGAAATTGAAGCTGATCCGCAGCGATCTTGCGCCGTTCGACAGCATGATGACCCATGCGGCGAACCCGGTGGATACGCCCGAACTGTTCGACCTGCGCGAGCGCATGCGGGGCTGGCGCTTTTACGATCATTTGCGCACCGACCGGGATTCGCCCGCGCGGTTTCCGCAAGTGGGGACACGAACGCCGGTGCTCGCCGACGACGGCTCCGATCTTGCGGCCGCGCTTCAGACCATTCGCGAGATCGGCGATAGTGCAGCGCTCGACGAAGCGCTCGGCGATGCCTTTCCCGGCAGCGCAATCGAGATCGCCAACCCTGGGGGGCGGTTCGAATTGGCGCTCAGCCAAGTCGGTCTGTTGCGGCCATTGCAGGCCGCCGAGCTTTCCGACGGCACGTTGCGCTATCTGTTGTTGCTCGCGGCGCTGCTGACGCCGCGCCCGCCCAGTTTGATGGTACTGAACGAACCGGAGACGAGTTTGCACCGCGATCTGCTGCCGCCGCTGGCGCGGTTGATCGTGCGCGCAAGCCGCGACTCGCAGATCATCGTCGTGTCGCACGCCGCGGCGTTGGTCGAGGCGCTGGCAGCGGAAGGCGTGCGTTCGTTTGTGTTGAAGAAGGGGCTGGGCGAGACGCACGTCGAGTTGGACGAGGCGGTAAGGTGGGAGTGGCCGGGAAGGTGCCTGGGAGTGCGAGAGAGAATTTAAGTTCGATGCTGAAAACAGCCTCGGAAATCATCGTACTGAGTCGCACGAACACGCCGCCGCAAGAAGTCTAGAGGCAGTGAAATGGGGTCAGACACCAAAAGCTTCCGCCCCCTCTTCTTCTGGCGTCCAAAGGGCGGGCAGGATGCCTGCGGTCCCAGGCAATGCCCGGTCAATGGTCCTGTCAGTTAAGTAGTGTGCCCCTAACTCTTAGAGGCAGTGCGGTGGAAGTGGCCTGGCCGGTGAGTTGGATGGAGCGACGGGCGGCCGTCATTGCGCTATGTGTCGCGTGGGCTCCATGGCGTCGTGGAGGATGCGCACCACTACAACCTCACGCGCGTCCTCGGCGACGCGAAAATACACGTGGTGGCGTCCCCTGCGCCGTTTCACCTTGACCGGAAGGCTCCACAATCCTTTTGCGACGTCGACCCGTATCCTTACGCCAACCGTGAGCGGACCTGCCCGCAACGCGTCGATCGTCAGCGACAGAGCGGCTGCGTAGAGTTCAGCTTGCGTCGCACCGAATCTGCCGAGGGTCCATCCGTAGATGTCACGGAAGTCTTGCCCGGCAGCGTCCGCCAGCCGTACCGACCACGGCTTTGCCCGACTGCTCACTTGCGGCGCGCGCGCCGGGTAGCGTCATTGCGCGTAGCTCGTGTCAACGAGGCCAAATGTTTGCGCAGCGCCGCACCTTTGAAGACTTTCGACCTGCCCGCTTCGATGTCCGCATCTCCGACAGAGATCGCCGATCGCAGCGCCTCGAGCCGGGCGCAATCCTCCGCCATGCGCTGTTCGACGAGCCGGATGCCCTCGCGCAGAACCTCGCTAGCATTCTGAAACCGGCCGGAGTCGACAAGCTCCTCAATCAGTCCGGCTTGGTGATCGGTCAGGACGACGTTACGCGTTGGCATGTGAACATTTGCTCCAAAAAGTCGTTGGCATAGTATGCCATTTGCGTTTACAATTGGCAAATCAATAGGCGTTTTGACTCCGACCGAAATTCGGGGGTATGTCACAGTATCTTCGCAAATGCGGCATTGGGTGGGTGCAAAATCTTCAGTTCCGACCGCTGCAACGAAATTCTGCTTGCAATCGCACGAAAGAGTTCTATATTCGTTCCATTCGATCAGGCGCGCCGTTTGGGTGTCTGTCCGCTGCGACTTGAGATTTGAATATGAGATTGGAATCTGTTCCGGCTTCGGTGCGGGAACACGAGTACAGGTGCTTGCGCTGTGTCCTGTGCTACCGGGCCAGATCAAGGTAGAATGCATCCCATGACCGTGCATGCATACTTGCAGATAATCTTGCAATTGGCTGGAGGCAAAAAATGCCGGAGTCCTGCGGGAAAACGAGGTTAAAAGCGCCTTATATGCACGAATGCATGCGTTGGTACATACACACACACCCAGCCGGCGCTTCGCGGGTCCTGCTTGTGTCCCTGAAATCTGTTACGGTTTTGTTACGCAATGTGACGCGTTTGTTACGCAAAAAACGGCGCCCAGCCGCCAATGTTACGCTGTTACGCTTTGGATGACTTTGGTTTTTCCTACGCCGCCATCAACGCCTTCACATGCGCCGCGGCGGAGTCGGCGAGGGCTTTCAGAAGGAAAAATAGAAATATGGTGACATGATACCTATTCCCCACTCTACTGCCTCGGCTTGCGCTGTACGGGCGGCAGCCTGAGGGGCTCAGTAATGAGCGTTCCTACTGCGATTCTTATCCCGTCGCACCCGCCATTGAGACTCCGCTAAGAGCGGGCGGGACGCCCGCGCTCCTAGACTGCGCTGCCGCTTTCGCCGACGCCCGCG
>JANOFD010000094.1:0-2136 GCA_031413455.1 Rhodobiaceae bacterium | reverse complement strand
GTGAGTTGTTATGGAAATCGTTGCGGGTGCTGACGCCCGCACAATGCCTGGAGGAATTACTGTGAGCACAATGACAATCCGTTTGCCCGACAGCACGGCTGAACGTCTGAAGACGCTGGCGCATAGCCGCGGGCAGAGCGTGAACAAGCTGATCGAAGAGATGAGCACCCAGGCCTTGGCGGTGTTCGATGCGGAAACACGGTTTCGAACCATGGCCGCTCAGGGCAATGCCGCGCAGGCGCTGGCAATTCTGGACCGTCTGGACGGCCGGAAAGCCAAAGCTCGCCGGAACCCTGCGACTAAAGCGAAGTAACGGGGTCATAGCGGTTCGGCTCAGAAAGGCGCAAAAATGCGCTAGAAGCCTGCGTTCAACTCTGGAGACCACCCATGCCCTACTCCCCCTTCAACCTGACCGGCAAGGTCGCGCTCGTTACCGGCGGCAATGGTGGCATTGGTCTTGGCATGGCCGATGCGATGGCTGCGGCCGGTGCCTCCATCGTAGTCTGGGGCACGAACGCGGACAAGAACCGCGCGGCTGAAGAGAGCCTCGGCAAGCACGGCGTCAAAATTGTCTCGCGCAAGGTCGATGTCTCGAGCGAGAGCGAAGTGGCCGAGGGCATGCTGGACGCGGTCACCCGGATGGGGCGCATCGATGCGGTGTTTGCCAATGCCGGCATCGGCTCGCCCGCGCGCTCGTTCCTTGAGATGACGACGGAGCAATACCGCAAAGTCCTGGCGGTGAACCTCGACGGCGTGTTCTTCACCATGCGCGAAGCGGCGCGCCACATGCGCGAGCGCGCGGGGCGCGGCGACAAAGGCGGCTCGCTGGTCGGGATTGCCAGTCTCGCGGCCATCGAGGGCGCGGCGCGCAACGAGCACTACGCGACGAGCAAAGGCGGGGTGATGTCGATGATGCGCAGTATCGCGGTCGAGTTCGCGCGCGACGGCGTCAGGGCCAACACCATCCTGCCGGGCTGGATCGCCACCGACATGACGGCGGGCGCGCAGAGCTCGCCTGCCTTCGCGGAGAAAGTCATCCCGCGCGTGCCGATGCGCCGCTGGGGCGAGCCGGCCGATTTCGGCGGCATCACGGTTTATCTGGCCAGCGACGCCTCGGCGTTTCATAGCGGGGACAGTTTCGTGATCGACGGCGGGTATGTGGTGTTTTGAGGGCGGGCGGAGGCTGCCAAATAGAGGTGGAGGCGAACTTAGCAGGCCGCTGGGCCGGAAAGGATGTGTATTGGACTGCACCCCGTCGGTGAGCCTCCAACTTGCCACGGTTAAGTCCACTCTGACCCCGGCAATTCAGGCCCTGTTGGCGGAAACCGGAAGATGGGATTGAGCGCCATCGCCGTGATCTGACTGGCGAAATAGACTACCGGCAACCCGACACCGGCAGCGAGAAGCGCTCTCGCAATCATCTGAATAGCCCACCTAACAATGAGCGAACGCGGAGTTTACCGGAGGCTCCAGCGCCCTACAAACGAAGTCGCCAATGCGTTGCCATCAGGTGGACGTTAAGGGATCCATTTGGCTCGAACACTGCGGTCATTCGAAGTCGCGCCAAAAGCGCGTCGGTGCTTTCGGCAAGCTTAGCTACGCCCCTTCGCGAACAACAAGCTCGGCCCCAGCCCCTCGCCAAGTTGCGGGCGCAACGCCACGCGTTCGAGCCGCGCTTCGAGCTTGAGCCCGAGCTTTTCGAGCACCCGCGCTGAGGCCACGTTGTCCGGGTGGCATGTCGCCCAGATGCGCTTGATATCGTCCTGCGCCCAGACCCAATCGATCACCGCGCCGGCCGCTTCGCTGGCGATACCCCGCCCCCAAAACGGCTCGGCCAACCCGTACCCGAAATCGGCCGTCGGCGGGTTCAGCCGCAGTTCGATCACGCCGGCAAAGCGGTCGTCATCCTTGGTGACAATCGCCCACGGGTAGGCCGCTCCGTCGCTCCATGCCTGCTCGCACCGAAGCGCAAAGGCCGTCGCTTGATCGATCGCCGTCTGTCGTGGCCAATCCATGTACCGCGTGACGGCCGGGCTGCTCGCATATCGGAACACCGCCTCGGCGTCGCCGTGCGCGACCGGCCGCAATCGCAATCGCAAGCGGACGGTGGATAGTTCTCTCGGTGGGACTACTATC
>JANOFD010000093.1:0-8086 GCA_031413455.1 Rhodobiaceae bacterium | reverse complement strand
GGTGGTCGCGCGCAAGGGCGGTGGCAAAGTTGCAGGGTCGTAGAGCCGGTTCCATGGCTCCGACGCAATCCACGGCGGATGTGGCCGCAACAATGACAGGTGAAGCATCCAAGGCTCCCGCCCGCGTTCACTGACATAGTCGATGGCTTGATCGACATGCCACGCCGTGTCGTTGTCCTTTGCACGCACCACCCAAGGTTTGGGATGCGCCGCGCCGTCCTCGTAGTCCGCCCCGCTTTCGCGCATCCAAAGAATAAAGCGTTCCTCCGTCGGAAGTTCGTAGCCGCGGGCGCAAAGATAGGCAGCCCAAGGCCCCGGCTGATCCATACTGACATGAGCAACAGCGGAAAGGCCCGGCAAAACATTTTCGTAGGTGCGTAACCGCGGATCGTCAGGAGCCACATCACGCGGATCGGGCGTCTGATCGGTGTATCCGATCAGTGCCGGATCGTAACCGAGTTTGCGTGCTTCGATGGCCCAATTTGTGTGGCGGCCATCGAGGGGTGTGCCATTCATCGCCACCCTGTGATTGTGCTGATAGAGGCCCGTATGCAATGTCGCCCGGCTTGGCGAACACGGCGCAGTGTTCGCAAAGTGGCGCGTGAAAAGTGTTCCTTCGCGCGCGAGGCCATCAAGCGCAGGCGTCCGCACGACGTTATGTCCAAGCGCGGAAAGACAGTCTCCGCGCCATTGGTCAGCCGTGATGAAGAGGACGTTCTTCGGCCGGGTCATTGCGTCGCGAGTTTGGCACGCGGCGTAATTCGATTCACCTCGTCAAATACGTCAAACTCATGGGCGATGCATCCCTCCATCAATTGCCGCCATACGGGTTCGGCAATGGAAAAGGGGAAGTCCTCGCGGGCGCAATTAGCTTTGACCTTCATCAGCACATCTGTGATTCGTGCTTCGTCGCGTACCGTATTGCGCTCCGCCTTGATGTGTCCGGCGCGTTCGATGTAGGTCAAGCGCTGCGCCAGCAAGCGAACCAAGGCATGGTCAATTCTGTCGATTTCGCGCCGGATGTCAGCCATCGAAGCGCAGTCGGCTGCAGGCGAACCGTCAAGGTCGGGCGAGAGTGTTTGCATCACGATCAATCCTCTTGTCTTTCGCCAGCCAATTGCGGATATGGCCGTCAAATCGCATGATCACAACGCGTCATCCCGACGCGCGAATGGTGTGCGGACGGTTGAATTATCTTGGCACGACCCTATTTCTACATGTAAACTTGTGCCAATAGAATGAATAACAATTTCGGAATGTAAATATGACTGAAACCGTCGCAGCCCCCGGTGGAGTCCACAAGACCGACGTCGTCATCATTGGCGCCGGGCCAATCGGTCTGTTCGCGGTGTTCGAGCTCGGCTTACTCGATTTGAAGGCGCATCTCATCGACATTCTGGACCGGCCAGGCGGGCAGTGCACAGAGCTGTACCCCGAAAAACCCATCTACGACATTCCGGGCCTCGTTGAAGTGACCGGGCAGGGCCTCACCGACCGATTGATGGATCAAATCAAACCGTTCGGGGCGACCCTTCATGTCGGCCAAATGGCCGAGTCGCTCGAGAAAACGGGAGACGGCTGGCGCATCACCACATACGCAGGGACACAAATCGAATCCCGCGTTGTCGTCATCGCGGCCGGTGGCGGCAGCTTCATGCCGAAAAAGCCGCCGATCCCGGGCATCGAGTCCTACGAAAACACCTCGGTATTTTACGCCGTTCGCAAAATGGATCGCTTCCGCGACAAGATTGTTGTCATCGCAGGCGGCGGCGACTCGGCGCTCGACTGGGCGCTAAATCTTCAGCCGATCGCCAGGAAGCTTCTCCTCGTGCACCATCGTGATGGTTTCCGCGCAGCCCCAGACAGCGTCAACAAAATGCGCGCACTGGTCGCTGAAGGCAAAATGGAGTTTCATGTTGCGAGCATAAAATCACTCAGAGGCGCCGAAGGGCAATTGCAGGGGGTGGCACTCAACAACAAGGAGCGCGGTGACTATGAAATACCAGGCGAGATGCTGCTGCCATTTTTCGGTTTGACGATGAAACTGGGACCCGTCGCGAATTTCGGCATAAATTTGCATGAAAATCTGATCCCGGTCGACACCAGCAAATTCGAAAGCAACGTGCCGGGATTATTTGCCATTGGCGATATCAATACCTATCCCGGCAAACTGAAACTCATCCTGTCGGGTTTCCATGAAGGTGCATTGATGTCACAACAGGCATTCCGCTATTGCCGCCCGGATGAGAAACTCCGCTTTCAATACACAACGTCGTCATCAAGCCTGCAAAAGAAACTGGGCGTCGCATGAAACTGATCGTTACCGATCGCACAGGAAATATTCACGAACTCGACGCGCGCGACGACTGGAGCGCGATGGAAGTCATTCGAGACGCGAATCTGCCCCTCTCAGCCGAATGTGGTGGCGCCTGTGCCTGCGCCACCTGTCATGTCTACATTGACGGTGCGTGGAGTGAAAAACTTCCACCCGCCGCCCAACAAGAAATAGACATGCTCGATTTCGGCGTTGCGGTTCAGGACAATTCCAGACTGTCATGCCAAATCAAAATGGCGCCCGAATTAGACGGCTTGAGCGTAACCCTCGCACCCGAGAGTTTGTAGCCGGTCTGTATTCTGGACGATGCAGGATGGGGGGAAGTCGAGTCGAACGCATGTTCCCTGTCCCCGCGCACTCTCCAGCCTCAATTGGCCGCCATGAAGCTCAATCAGCGATTTGACGATTGGCAGTCCAAGCCCTGTACCTTCGTGCCGTCGCGAATAACTGTCGTCAACCTGAGAAAAAGCCGCGAGCGCCTTGGGAATGTCGGCAGGGTCCATGCCTATTCCGGAATCGCTGACCTGCACGGTCACGCCGCCATCGCCGCGCTTGAACGCCGAAAACACAATGCTGCCGCCGGCAGGCGTGAATTTTAGCGCGTTCGAAAGCAGGTTTACGATCATTTGAACCAACGAGCGCCGGTCGGCCCGCACCAGCGGAACGTCGCGCTCGATGTCCAACTCAACACCGCCTTCGGCCCTTCGTTCACGCGTCGCCGCATGGCGCATTGCTGTTTCCGCAATTTCGGCAATGCTTAAGGGTTCAAACCGCAATTCGACTTTACCCGCCTCGATCCGTGACAGGTCCAGAATGTCGCTGATGAGTTGCAACAAGTGCGCCCCACTTTCATTGATGTGGGACGCATACTCCCCGTAACGCTGGTCGCCCAGCGACCCTAGTCGTTCATCGCGAATAATCTCGGAAAATCCAAGGATCGAGTTCAGCGGCTTTCGCAACTCGTGACTCATGTTAGCCAGAAATCGCGACTTGGCAATGTTGGCGGTCACGGCGTCCGTTTTTGCGCGCTCGAGTTCGTCTTGGTTCCGTTTAAGTTCCTCGACTTTATCTCTCAGCTCGCTCGTGCGCAGTTGCACGGCTGCTTCTAATTGATCATTCAAGCTTCGCATTTCCCGCGAAACACTCTGGGCGCTGCGAAACGCATCGCGAAACCGGGACACCAGCATGCCCGACAAACAGAGGAAAAATCCAAGAAACCCGAACGGTATGAGATTGATACCGCTGATCAACCCGTTGTCGAGCAAGATGTCGTGACATATGGCCCCTGCACTTAACGTCCAGCCTGTCAGCGCAAGAAGAGCACCCTGCTCTTTGCTAGCAACCGCGCGAACGATGCCCTGGGTCAGATAGACAATCGCGATCAGCATGACACACTCGAAGATTTTCATCGCGTACTCGCCGATGACCGCGCCGCCAACCAAAGTCAAGCCGGCCGCTCCTATGCAGAAGCCTGTCGCCCAGGGCAGATATCTCGGGGCAACCTGGCGCGGAAAACTCAGCCAGAAAAATTGAAAAGCTGTGGGCAGCAACAATATCGACGCGGCAAAATCCAGGCGCCAGACCCAATCCTGTCCGATAAATGGTACCGAAAAAGTGGCGAGCGGCTCAATCAACAGGGTACGCACGCCAAACAGCGCTGCGAACAAGCCGAACCACAGGCTGACCACCGCGTCGCGGTTCAGACTGTAAGCCACAAAGTGATAGAGCGCGGCAAACGCCATCGCTCCGACCAGGAACATGGACAGCGCGCGAATGAAATCCAGGTGCGCGGTCAGCGGCGCTTTCAATCCTATCGTTGGACCAATGAATGAACCGCCATACCTATTGACGTGGTTGGAAACTTCAAACCTGAGCTCCACCTCGCGCCCGTCGGACGGCACAGTGGCCACCTGCGCGTACGCGCGCGCGTATTCACCGGCGGCCGTCGCCGATGGTGTTCCGCTCTCCGCAATGAGCTGGCCGTTTGCATACACGCGATAGGCCGACAACACGTAGCCCGTATCGATTGCAAAAGCCTCTCCGTCTCGCGCGGCAGGCAACTTGAGCTTCAGTACGTAGGTCCCATATCCGTCCATGCGCGGAGCTGCGCTCGACTTTTCGGTGACCGGCCATGGACCGGGCACAGCAGCGTTGTGCCCCTCGGGGGCATCCGGTGCTGCCAGTTCAGATGCCCTCGTCTTGTCGAAAAATTTCCATTGGCCGCTGAGCGAAACACTACCATCGCGTTGGAAATTCCACTGGGAAAGATCAACGGACCCGCCAACAGGTACGGGCGGCGTTACGACTGCGTGGCCGGCAGGCGCGGCCATCTGCAAATACAGCGCGAGAACGACGCCAATGCAGGCGGCGCTAATGGCAAGGAGTTTTGTGTATCGAAGAATTCTTGCCACAGCGCCCGCGATCTATACCCTTTGGACAGGATACTGACACGTAAGGCATTATACCGGCGTGAACGATCATGCTTAAGAAGCCGCAACTTTACCTTTCGTTATTGCCCAAAGTTTTTCCGGCGTCAGCGGCATATCGATATGTGAAATACCGAAACTGGCCAGCGCATTGACGACCGCATTCACAAACGCCGGCGCCGATCCAACGGTGCCTGCTTCCCCGCAGCCCTTCACGCCCAGCGGGTTGGTCGAACAAGGCACTTCGTTGGTTTTGAAGCTCATGTTCGGCATGTTGTCGGCGCGTGGCATCCAATAGTCCATGAACGATCCCGTCATCAGCTGGCCGCTCTCGGCATCGTAGACTGCCTGCTCCCCCATCGCCTGGCCTAGGCCCTGCACGACGCCGCCTTGCACCTGACCTTCCACCAGAAGCGGATTGATAATCACGCCGAAATCGTCGACCACGGTGTACTTTACGATTTCGGTGACACCGGTCTCGGGGTCAACTTCGACCTCACAAATATGGCAGCCGTTCGGCCATGTATTGTTTGGATTTTTGTATTCGCCGTCGGCGGACAATCCTGCAACCCCTTCTGCATTCGCCCGCGATTTTGCGATACTGGCGACCTCAAACAGACCCAGAGCCCGATCGGTTCCGGCGATGCTGAATTTTCCATCCACAAATTCGATGTCGCCAACGGCTGCTTCCATCTCGTTCGACGCAATCGCCTTGCCCTGTTCCACGATACTCTTCACAGCCACAATAGACGCGCCGCCGGCCATGGTCAGCGAGCGCGAACCGCCCGTGCCTCCACCGGCGGCCAGTTTCTCCGTGTCGCCAAAGGAAACTTTGACCGCGCTGATCGGCACGCCCAATTGCGCCGCCACCACCTGCGCGTAGGCCGTCTCATGACCCTGACCGTTGGACTGTGTCCCGGCAATAACGCGGACTTCACCATCGGCCCGCACATCGATATGCGCCATTTCAAAACCACCTGCGGTCTTCTCGACATAGTAAGCCATGCCGATTCCCGCCAACCGCCCTCGTGCTTTCGCAGCCTTGGCGCGTCCGGAAAAGTCGGCCCACTTGGCGATGCCAAGAGCATCGTCCATGCTTCGCGCAAAGTCGCCGCTGTCGATCACCCCCTTGGCGGGGAACGTGTAAGGCATCTGCTCTTTGGTGATGAAATTCCGGCGCCTGAGCGCGGCGGGATCAATCTTGAGATCTTGCGCCGCCATATCGACCAGCCGCTCAATCACATAGGCCGCTTCCGGCCGCCCGGCGCCGCGATAGGCATCAACGGGCACCGTGTTCGTAAACACACACTTCGTCGACGTGTAGAAGACCGGAATGGCATAGACACCTACTTGCATACCAGGGGCAGCCAACGTCGGCACAAAAGGCGCGAAGTGCGAAAGATAGCCGCCCATGGCCGCAACAGTGTGCGTCCGTACCGCCAAAATTTTCAGGTCTTTGTCGAGAGCGATCGCCGCTTCAGTGACATGATCCCGGCCTTGCGTGTCAGACAGAAAAGCCTCAGCACGCTCCGAAGTCCACTTCACCGGCCGCCCCAGCTTCTTTGCCGCGAACAGCACCAAAGGATATTCGTGATAAATGAAAGACTTCATTCCAAAGCCGCCGCCGACATCCTTTGTAACGACGCGCAGCATGTCGTTTTTGATACCCAGGACAAACTTCGCAATGGCGCCGCGCATGCCTTGCACACCCTGACTGCCAGTATAAAGCGTGTACTTGCCCGTGGCCGGATCGAAGTCCCCAAGACAGGCACGAGGCTCCATCGCATTGACCACGACGCGCTGATTGACAAGCTTGATCGAAGTGACGTGCGCCGCACGCGCGAATGCGGCATCCGTGGCAACCCGGTCGCCCAATTCGTGATCCAGCGCAATGTTGGATTTGGTTTCCGGATGAATGGCTTTCGCTGAGATCGCCGACAGAGTGTCAACGACAGCGGCAAGTTCCTGATATTCCACTTCAATCAATTCCGCAGCGTCGCGCGCCAGCGCCGCCGTCTCTGCCACCACCATGGCGACCGGCTCACCCAAATGCGCCACCTTGTCTTTGGCCAGCGCATGACGCGCAGGCACAACCATGGCGCTGCCATCGACGTTGGGCATCAGCGCCACGCACGGCAGCGGCTTCAGGCCGGCCTGCTCAAGGTCGGTATGGGTATAAACGCCAACAACCCCCGGCGCATTGCGGGCCGCTATCGCGTCAATGGCGGTGATCTTCGCGTGCGCGTGCGGCGAGCGCAGCAACACCGCATGCAGCACACCCGGAAGCGTCAGGTCGTCGGTAAACTGTCCCTGTCCCGTGATCAGGCGATCATCTTCCACCCGGCGAACCGGCTGACCAGCACCAAATTTCATTTTGAGTCCTAAAGTCTAGTTGCGATACGAAGTGTCTTTGCGATCCAGTAAGCGCAGCAGCGCTGGCCAAACCATCCTGTCGGCAAAGGCACCCATGTCCGACACTTGGCCGGCAACTTTTTCGGGTACACCTTGGTGGGTCGGGTTGATCTTTGTGCCGCCGCTCAGGGCGCGCACCTGGATCGTGCAAGCGCGTTCCAGATTGTAAAGACGCAGAAATGCATCAGCGCAGGTTTTGCCAACGGTCAGCGTGCCGTGGTTACGGAGAATCATAATGTGCTTGGTCCCCATATCCTTGATCAGGCGCGGTCGTTCATCGTGGTCGAGTGCGACGCCTTCGTAGTCGTGATAGGCCGTGTCTCCGTGAACCAGCATCGCATGCTGGCTCATTGGCAATAGCCCGTGCTCCTGGCACGACACCGCAACGCCGTCCGCTGTGTGAACATGAATGACGGCGTGGGCATCCTCGCGCGCGGCATGGATGGCCGAATGGATTGTAAACCCGGCGGGGTTCACCGGGTGCAGGCTTTCCATCACTTTGTTGCCATCGGTATCAATCTTCACCAGGCTCGAAGCCGTAATCTCGTCAAACAACATCCCATAGGGATTGATCAGAAAATGGTGCTCAGGTCCCGGCACCCGCGCAGTGATATGCGTAAAAATCATGTCGGCCCAGCCGTGATGAGCGACCAGCCGGTACGTCGCAGCAAGATCGGTTCTGATCTGCCATTCTTCCTTTGAAACCTTGTCGCGAACGGATGGAACGGCGTGCAGGGCGGTAGACATGAGGATCTCCAATCATTTTCGCCGCTAGGCCTTGCTTGGCTCGGGAGCTCGCGAGAGAGGGCTTGCTTTGCGACGCGCGATTTCGGCTGCCTTGCCGCGAGACGAGTACATACGGACTTTCTTAGAAGGGGAGGGCGTTCCGGCCTTTGGTCCGGTGCCGCCCGGT
>JANOFD010000092.1:0-4390 GCA_031413455.1 Rhodobiaceae bacterium | reverse complement strand
GGCCCGCCACGGGCTCAACATCGCCGACGTGCAGGACGTCGTCGCAACTGCGTTGGGCGGGCGCCCTGCGGGTCAAATCTTCGAAGGCGACCAGCGCTTCGATGTTGTCGTGCGCATGCCGGAAAGCGTGCGCAACAGCCTGGAGGCGATCGGCCGCCTGCCGATCCCGCTGCCGGGACACAAAAACACCGGCAGCGACCCGGCTTTCGTTCCGCTGTCGGAAATAGCGCAGCTTGAACTCGCCAGCGGACCCAACCAAATCAGCCGTGAGAACGGCAAGCGCCGCGTCGTGGTGACGGCCAACGTGCGCGAACGTGACCTCGGCTCGTTCGTCGCCGAAGCGCGCGCGGCGGTCGCTGCAAACGTTGAAGTTCCCGCAGGCTATTGGGTCGCTTATGGCGGCACCTTCGAACAATTGATCTCGGCCTCGCAGCGCCTGTCGGTCGTCGTGCCGGTCGCGCTTCTGTTGATCTTCGGGCTTTTGTTCTCGCTCTATGGCTCGGCCAAGGACGCGGCGATCGTTTTCTCGGGCGTACCGCTCGCCCTGACCGGCGGCGTCGCGGCGCTGCTCGTCCGCGACCTGCCGCTATCGATCTCGGCCGGCGTCGGTTTCATTGCACTGTCGGGCGTCGCCGTTCTGAACGGCGTCGTCATGGTGTCCTTCATCCGCGCGCTGCGCGATCAAGGCATGGCGCTTGACCAGGCCATCCGCGAAGGCGCGCTGACGCGGCTAAGGCCGGTCCTGATGACGGCGCTGGTCGCCAGCCTGGGCTTCGTCCCCATGGCGCTCAACGTCGGCGCCGGCAGCGAAGTCCAACGCCCGCTGGCAACCGTCGTGATCGGGGGGATCATATCTTCCACGATCCTGACGCTCTTGGTGCTTCCGGCGCTCTATCGCCTGTTTCACCGCGAAAAAGAACCGCAGGATATCTGAACCGTTCAGCCCAGCACGCCGCGCTGCTTCATCAAATAGGAAAACCACAGCAGGAAGGCGGCGAAACCGATGATGAACAGCGTCAGCGGCAGACTGAAGAAACCCTCCGGTGGAGGATTGGTGAAATACACCATCGTATTGACAACCGCGCCGGCGAGGGAAAGGGCAAACGCCGGCACCGCCAGCCGGTTGCGCATCGCGAGCAGGATCGATCCGGCAACACCGCCCAGCACGCCAAGTCCCCAGGTGAATGTGCTCCAGCTGGGCAGGCTCATCACATAGTCGCGTTGCGGCGCCGGCAATGCGCTGAGGAAAGTGTCCGCCATAAACGTCGTACCGCCCCACAGAACCGCGCCGTAGCCATTCCACAAGATTGCGAACCCAACCACGGCCCAAAGATACCAAGGCGTTTTTTGATTATCTGGCATGTGCAGTCCTCCCGTGACCACGGATCATACAAGCGGATTCGCATCCGGCAAAGCGCAACCTTCCCGGGACCGCGGGCGTCCCGCCCGCACTTGAAGGCGCTTCAAGTCAGCAAGGGCGGGCAGAAGAGCGTGCGGTCCGAGGAAGCGTAATCGCAAATACCCAACAATATATTCAACAGAAACATCCATCCCCCAGTGCCGCGGCGAAACCGATTGCTCCAAACCGCCCGCCGCTGTTCAAAGTGGCTGTCGTTTGGTACGCCCGAACAACCGCCACGCGCCGTTCCCATGGCAAACTCTTGGCGTCCGTCGCAAAAGGGCAAAGCGTGAGGGCAACGTGGGGGAGCAGCAGATGCGCAATCAAAGGTATTCGATTTGGTCCTTATTCTGGGCTGGTGCGTTGGCGTTCTGGTCGGGCACATCAACCGCCACGGCATGTTCCGTCACTGACGATTATGTTCGTCCGACCAACTTTGAACTCATTCAACTTGCCGACGCGATAGTTGTCGCCACAGCCAAGAAGGAAACAAAGTCATCCGTCACGACAGCGGTAGAATTTCGCGTCGACAAAATATTCAAAGGCGCACCCACAAAAAAATTCATCTCAGAATTTGCCGGCCTCGGAGCCCCATCGCCCAGCGACCCAAACAATATCAGCGGGTCTCACCCTGAGGGACATGCCGGACCTTGCAATCGCACGACCTTCGCGAAAAATGAGCGATACGTGGTTTTCCTCGCAAAGGGCTCAGACAACACATATTGGCAGCTCGACTTTCCGTTTTCGCGCGTCAACGAGGACTACAATGGCGACGGCTCATTCTGGGTACGAACGATTCAGGCCTACCTCGCGCTGCAGAACAAGTATGCCCCCATGGAACAACTCGAGGCTCTGGAGCTCCTGCTTCGGGAAAACCTGAAAGGCGCACAAACGTCAGAATCCACGGCCCAGGCAATCGACGTACTCGATCACTTGCGTTCGAGATCGCCATACAAACCGACCGCCTACCTTGTTCAGACTTACGAGACACTCGAACGCGGCGAGGCACCGAAGTATGGCGTGAGATCCCGGTCAGCCGACCGGGAAAGCTCGCCCGCACGGGACTTGACCGATTTCGTGCTCGGCAAAGCAGCGCCACCAGACAAGATGAGTACCGAAGCCGAAAAGTATCACGTTCTGAAGTCGCTTGTCCTCGGCACGCACCCCACCGCTGCAACACTATTTGATCGCCTGGTTGGGGTGCCGCACCCCACCGCCAGCCACCTCGCACTGGCGATCCGCTTTTTCGCAAAGAACAATCAGTACCGCCGCGCCTATACGCTCATCGAAACCCAAGCGATCCGCATGCTTGCCTCCATTCCCCGCGAGGACGCAAGGCGCCTGATTGCAAACATCACAGATGCACAAACCGGCGACAAATACGATTCCCGCAGAACAAACAGCGAGCGCTGGCACTCCGACCCCTATGTCGCCGCCGCATGGCCGGAATTGGCGCTTCACCTCTATTGGTTTCGATACTATGCATTTGGACCGGACGATGCGTACCCCGACACCGAAGCCATCACAAGGATTAGACCTGCAAACTATCGCGCCCGGCCACTGGTGACGTTGGCGCTTGCAAGGGGCTCTGACCCCGGCGTCGAGCGCTGGGCCTTTTCAGAATTGCTCGACGAGTCGGCGCGCAAAGCCTGGGACGCGAAGGGGGATGACAAGGACGACGAACAGGACCCAGCGCTGCTGCCCATGCAGGTGCTCGTGCGATCATTTGGAGATGAGCGTGACGCAGTGTTAAAAAAAGTGGCCTGCCAGAGCGATGCCCGAAGGCACCTGCTTATCGTGACGTTGGGGCACTGGGGTGGCTCCTTGGCAGACGACGAGTTGTCGCAAATTGCGGCGAGGCCCGGTGTGGACGACGACGAACGGATATTCATCGGGCAAGCATTTGCTCGCCTTTACGCGCGGCAGGCCAGCCGAAACGCCCAACAGGGATTAACCAGCGTGCTGGAAGGCCACAGCGAGTACGCGCTGTTGGAAAATGTGATACGGCGCGAGAAAATCACACGACTCGGCGAGCCCGTAACACCTCTCAAATGCCCGAACTGAGGTCGGGAAGACTGGGACCGCAATAATGCGCTGGGAGACCGTTGGAATGTAGGCGGTGCAAATCCGCTACAGCGAAAAAAGAGCAGTCCATGCTGACCCCTTGTCATGTGCGACGACCTTCGGCACCAATGGGGTTAGCCCATTCTCACCCAAAAAAACGCGAGCGGGTCACCATCCAATGGCGCTTCAACCGCGTCCAACGGCCTGCATGGTGCGCAGTCAACCCCAGAAATGGGAAACTGACTGCAAAACATTCTTGTCTTTCCGAATGGTTGCGATCAGAAGGGTATGTCCTTGGGACAAGCTCAAGGGCAAAATTTCGCAGGGGGCAGTGCGATGCGCGTTTTGATCTTAATGACGGTGTGCCTGGGTTTGGCGGGATGTGCTTCGGGTGCACAACCGGCGCAGATGATTGCGGCAGACGGGACGGCGATCGGCGCGAACTCGCCGCTCAAAGACAGCTTGTCTGTCGGTCCGGTCACAGGCGGATCGAAGACGAGCCCGTTGTGGAAGTCGGAGGTTTCGAACGAGGATTTCGCCGAGGCGTTGCGCCGGACCTTGCTCGCGCGTACGATGTTGGCGTCGGGCAATACGCGGTTCGTGCTGAATGCCGAGCTTGTCGAGCTCGATCAACCGACACTCGGCGGCTTCGACATGGAAGTGACGTCGACGGTCAAATACCGCTTGACGAACGCCGGCGGGTCCAAGGCGCTGTTCGAGACGACAGTGAAAAAACTTTACACGGCAAATTTCAGTTCGACGTTCCTCGGCGTGAAGCGGTTGCAGCTGGCGAACGAAGGCTCGATGCGCGAGAACATCAAGCAGTTCATCGAGGAGCTGATAACGTCGTCTGAGAAAGACCCCGCGTTCAAGCTCGACGCCAAGGCAATCTCCCCAGCTTCGGAATTTGGCACCAGGAGCTTGAGC
>JANOFD010000091.1:0-3578 GCA_031413455.1 Rhodobiaceae bacterium | reverse complement strand
CTTTGAGCCGCGCCGCGCCATCATCAAAAGCGAGTCCGGCTGGAAGCGCGACAACTGGAAGAAGTTTGCCGAACTGGGTTTGCTGGGTGCACCGTTTACCGAAGAACAGGGAGGTCTGGGCGGTGGCCCGATCGACACCATGATCATCATGGAAGAGTTTGGCCGCGGCCTGGTGGTCGAGCCTTATCTGGGAACCGTGGTACTGGGCGGCGGCTTCTTGCGCCATGGTGGGTCGAAGGCTCAACAGGAAAAACTCATCCCTGAAATCATCGAAGGCAAGCGTGTCCTCGCATTCGCTTTTGCCGAACCGCAAGGTCGGTACAATCTGGCGGACCTGACGGTTACAGCGAAGAAAAGTGGCGCCGGTTACACGCTCAATGGCCACAAGGCCGTCGTCATCGGTGCGCCGTGGGCCGGCACGCTCATCGTCACTGCGCGCACCGCTGGCG
Organism: Rhodobiaceae bacterium; assembly: GCA_031413455.1. GTDB lineage: Bacteria > Pseudomonadota > Alphaproteobacteria > Micropepsales > Micropepsaceae > SZUA-430. The sequence continues at coordinate 3,129 of JANOFD010000091.1, read as the reverse complement.
GGCAGCGCGACGAAAAAGGGGTTTCTGTCTTCGTGGTCGACAAGAAGGCCAAAGGCGTCTCGTGCCGCGACTATCCAACGGTCGATGGGTTGCGCGCGTCCGAGGTTACCTTCGAAAATGTTGCCCTGGGCGGCGACGCGCTGGTCGGGCAGGCCGACAATGGTTTGCCATTGGTTGAGCGCGTCGTCGACGAAGGCATCGCGGCCCTTGCGGCTGAAGCCATTGGCGCCATGAAGGTGCTGAACGATGCGACCGTCGAATATTGCAAGACCCGCAAGCAGTTTGGGGTTGCGATCGGCAAGTTCCAGGTGCTTCAGCATCGCATGGTCGACATGTTCATGAACTACGAACAGTCGGTCTCGATCACCTACATGGTGAATTTGAAACTGGATGAAAATGACACCGAGCGCAAGAAAGCGGCGTCAGCGGCCAAGGTTCAGATCGGTAAAGCCGGACGGTTCATTGGCCAGCAGGCGGTTCAGCTTCATGGTGGCATGGGTATGACGGACGAGCTCAACATCGGTCACTACTTCAAACGCCTGACGATGATCGACACCATGTTCGGCAACGTTGACCACCACCTCAAACGCTACGCCAGTCTGGATTAGAATACCGTCGCCAGTCTGATCGGCACCGGCTGGGGTGCCGTCAGGCGTTCGCGTGGGAACCAGCACGTGAGCGTCGTGCCTTTGCCGAGGTGGCTGTCAAGTCTGATTTTGCCCCCATGCGCTTCAACCAGCCCGCGCACGATCGGCAGGCCAAGGCCTGTGCCTTTCTCACTGGTGGCGATGTCGTGGCGGCCCTGGCCAAAGGCTTCAAACACGGCATCGACGTCACTGGGGTCTATGCCGACGCCGGTGTCCGCAACACCTACATCCATGCCGCCGTTTGACGCGCGCTTGGCAAACACAGTAACCGTTCCGCCAGCCGGCGAAAACTTCACTGCGTTGGAAACCAGGTTGAGAAGAATCTGATGCATGCCGCGCTCATCGGCAAGCAAAAGCGGCAGATCTTTTTCGATGTCCATCTTGAAATCGATGCGCGCTTCGATCGCGCGAATTTCGAAAACTTTCAGTGCAGTGTGAACTGCCTCACGCATATTGAGCTCCACCGAGCGCACCGAAAAGCGGCCTGCCTCTATTTTTTGCGAGATCCAGTATGTCGTTGATGAGCCCTAAAAGGTGTTGTCCGCTGGTATGTATGTGCCCAGAATATTCCAAATACTGCGTGGAGCCCAGCGAGCCAAAAACTTCGCCCTTCATGATGTCGGAAAAACCCAATATGGCGTTCAGGGGTGTGCGAAGTTCGTGGCTCATATTTGCCAGGAACTCAGACTTGGCCTGACTGGCGGCTTCAGCCCTGAGGCGTGCTTTGTCGGACTCGAACTTGGCCGCGGTCAATTGCTCGATCAAACTGTTTTTGTCTTCCCGCAACGTCAACATATCGCGCGTTGTCGCAAAGACCTGGCGTGCCAAATGCAGCATGAACAAACTGAAGCCAAGACCCAAGGCCGAAAGTAAGTAGTAGAACGTTGTTCCTGCGAACAATGGCGGGATCGTCAAACCGATCGCATAGGGGATCAACGATGCGGCTGCCAAAGGCGGGCAGGGTGACATTATCGCTGCGGCACCTGCGATGCAGCACGCCATCACGAGGCCAATCAGCAAGTGCCCGAGGTCGCCGCAATCGTTCCAAAACAGAAAGGCAGGTGCAATCCAGACAATGCCAAAAATCACGATCACGGTGGCATAGGCCACGATCCATCGAGGCGTGTCTGCTTCTCGCGGCGGCGATCGCCGGTAGAACTCGTTTAACGCACCCTGGGCGCCGCAAACCACGGTAACCGCTGCAACCCACCACGCCAGATGAGTGAAGGGAACCCACTCAAGCAGCATGATACTGATAATGAGTGCAAAAACGGGCATCGCAAAAGCGCTGGGCGCGTTGTTCTTGTACACCACACGGAATTGTTCGAACTGAAGTTTCAATGCGCGTGCAGCCAGACCCGGGCCACCGTCAGGCAGCCGATCCTCGACGATAAAAGCGGTGGCAGGCGCACGCTGCATTTTTAAGCCGGACCCGGAGGAACCTGGAACAATTCAAGAGCCCATGATCGTGCCTTAAATCCATTAAAGAACACTGGCGGGTAACGAGGGATGCCTGTCATTGAAAAGCCATCGCTTGCGCAACCCGCGCACATGGTTACGGTAGAGTAAACTAGTGAATTTCAAAGGGCACAGTCATGAACGAAGTCTTGCTTATCGAATCACACGGTCCCGTCGCCGTCTTGACCATCAACCGTCCCGAGACCCGCAACCCGCTGGGGCATGACGGCGATGGTGAGGCGTTCGCTGCTGCTGCGGCGCGTATCAATGGTGATCGCTCCATCCGCGCGGTCATTTTGACTGGCGCAGGTAAAGCGTTCTCGGCCGGCGGCGACGTCAAAGCAATGCGCGAACGGGGTGGAGCCTTCGCCGGTCCAGGCGTCTCCATCCGTGAACGTTATCGCACTGGCATCCATAAAATCGTGCGCAGTGTCTGGGGTATTGAAGTGCCGGTGATCGCCGCAGTCAACGGCCCTGCAATCGGTTTGGGCAACGATGTCGCCTGTCTCGCCGACACTCGCATCGCCAGCGATACGGCCATCTTCGGTGCAACGTTCTTGAAGATCGGACTGATCCCCGGCGATGGCGGCGCCTGGCTGTTGCCGCGCGTCATCGGCATGGCTCGCGCCTCCGAATTGCTCTACACCGGAGAGACCATCGACGCGCAGACCGCGTTGCAATGGGGTCTGGTGTCCAAAGTCGTTCCGTCAGCGACGCTGCAAGACGAAGCCATGAAACTCGCCAATCGCATGGCCGCTCAACCGCCCGACGTTTTGCGCATGACCAAGCGTTTACTGCGCGAGGGTCAAAGCACCAGTTTTGACAACATCATGGAACTTTCTGCCGCCATGCAGGCGCTCGCCCACCACACCGAAGACCACGTGGAAGCGGTCAACGCCTTCTTCGAAAAGCGCCCGGGGAATTACAAAGGGCAGTAATACCAACGGCCTGAGATTTAGCTCGTGACGCTGTAAGAGTGTGTCCACGGACAACTGCACACTCTCACGTTCGTCATGGCCGGGCT
>JANOFD010000090.1:0-1744 GCA_031413455.1 Rhodobiaceae bacterium | reverse complement strand
AGATGTAGCCAACGGTCACTTGCCGCTTGAACGGTTCACCTGACCGGCCATCGTACAACGTCACCTGCCCCGACACGTCCATGCCAGCGAGCTCAAGCAACTTGTTGATGTCGGCCTCATGCGCACCGTCGAACACCGGCGTTGCGATGTGAATACCGTGACCCATGCCGCCGGCGATCTCGACAAGCTGCTCGTCATTGAGCTCACCCAAATTGCCGTCCTGTCCAAAAATGGCCTTCAGGTGCCGGCGCAGCGGATCAGCTTTGCCATCGCGATTATACTTCGTGATCATGTCACCGATTTGACGCCCCAGACCATGACAGGCCCAGCCCAGATGGGTTTCAAGAATCTGCCCAACGTTCATTCGGCTTGGCACACCCAACGGATTGAGAACGATATCGACCGGCGTTCCATCCTCCAGATGCGGCATGTCTTCCATAGGTACGATCTTCGAGATCACACCCTTGTTTCCATGCCGTCCGGCCATCTTGTCACCGGGTTGAAGCTTGCGCTTCACGGCCACAAACACCTTGACCATTTTCATCACGCCGGGTGGCAACTCGTCCCCACGGCGCAGCTTGTCGACCTTATCGGCGAACCGCGCTTCCAGGCGGTTCTTGGCGTCGTCGTACAGTTTCTTCAGCGACTCGACTTCGCTTTGCGCCTTTTCACTGCGCAAGCCCAACTGCCACCAATGCGCCTTCGGCATCGATTCCAGCATGACCGGGTTCACCTTGGAGTCCGGTGCAATACCCTTGGGGCCCGTAGAGATTTGCTTATGCAAAAGCAGCTCTTCCAGACGCGCATAAATGTTACGCTCGAGGATCGCGAGTTCGTCATCGCGGTCTTTGGCAAAGCGTTCAATCTCTTCACGCTCAATCGCCAGCGCGCGTTGGTCTTTGTCGATGCCGTGGCGATTGAACACCCGGACTTCGACAACGGTACCAGACGCACCCGGCGGCAACCGCAAACTCGTGTCGCGAACGTCCGAGGCCTTCTCGCCGAAAATGGCGCGAAGCAGTTTCTCTTCCGGTGTCATGGGCGACTCGCCCTTTGGCGTAATCTTGCCAACCAGAATGTCGCCTGGGCTCATCTCGGCGCCGATATAGACAATCCCGGCTTCATCGAGGTTTTTCAGCGCCTCTTCACCAACGTTGGGAATGTCGCGCGTAATTTCTTCAGGCCCAAGCTTGGTATCGCGCGCCATGGTCTCGAATTCCTCAATATGGATCGAGGTAAAGACGTCATCGCGAACAATGCGCTCCGAGATCAAAATCGAGTCTTCAAAATTGTAGCCATTCCACGGCATGAACGCGACCAGGACATTTCGCCCAAGCGCCAACTCACCCAAATCCGTCGACGGACCGTCGGCAACAATGTCTCCAGCCTGCACCTTGTCACCCACCTTCACCAGCGGACGCTGCGTGATGCACGTGGACTGGTTCGAGCGCTGAAACTTCTGCAAACGGAAAATGTCGACGCCCGACTTTGTTGAATCCGTATCATCCGTTGCGCGCACAACAATACGTGTCGCGTCAACCTGATCGACGACGCCGCTGCGTTTCGCAGCAATTGCGGCACCGGAATCTCGCGCAACAACGCCTTCAAGTCCCGTCCCTACGAATGGGGCTTCCGACTCGAGCAACGGCACGGCTTGCCGTTGCATGTTAGATCCCATCAGCGCGCGGTTGGCGTCGTCGTTCTCAAGGAACGGAATCAACGCCGCCGCCACCGACACAATTTG
>JANOFD010000089.1:0-2193 GCA_031413455.1 Rhodobiaceae bacterium | reverse complement strand
CGGGATCGGCGTCGGGCAAAAGCGGCGGCATCAACCCCATGCAAGTCGGCCTGGGCACCAAGACCGCGGCCATCGACGTCAACCTCCAGCAGGGCGGCGGAGCGGTTGGAGGCATCGAAGCCCGCGCGGGCCCTGTTCGGAGATGCGTTTGTTGAGCATTATGCGGCCTCTCGCAAATGGGAAGAGCGCGAGTTCCGCAAGACGATCACCGATTGGGAACTGGCGCGGTATTTTGAGATTATATGAGGTTGGATATGACAGACATCGTTTGCATTTCACCTATCGACGGACAAGAAGTGGCGCGCAGACCGTTGGCGAGTCCGGCGCACATTGCCTTTACGCTGCGGGCGGCGCATGTGGCACAGCGTGCCTGGGCTCATGTTTCGATCGCAGAACGCTGCACCCTGGTGTTGAAGTTCATGGATGCGATGTTAGGCCTGAACCAGGAGATCGTGCCGGAGTTGGCCTTGCAGATGGGGCGGCCGGTGCGGTTCGGCGGCGAGTTTCGCGGCTTTGAAGAACGCGTGCGCTATATGACCATGATCGCGGAGGACTCGCTGAAGCCTGTCTTGCCTGCCGATCCCAAGCCCGGGTTCAAGCGCATGATCAAGCGGGCGCCTGTGGGTGTGGTGTTGGTGGTGGCGCCGTGGAATTATCCCTATTTGACGGCGGTCAACACCATTGCGCCGGCGTTGATTGCAGGCAATTCCGTGATCCTGAAGCATGCATCGCAAACGCTGCTGGTTGGGGAACGTTTCGAGCAGGCAATGAAGGCTGCAGGTATTCCGGACGGTCTGTTTGCGAATGTCGTTCTCAGCCACGAGCAGACTTCGCGTTTGTTGGCATCAGGGGGCGTCAATCATGTGAATTTTACGGGCTCGGTTCCAGGCGGCAAAGCCATCGAGCGTGCCGCGGCCGGGACATTTACGACAATGGGGCTGGAGCTTGGCGGCAAGGATCCGGCCTATGTGCGCGCCGATGTGAAGCTTGACCATGCCATAGAGAATTTGGTGGATGGCGCGTTTTACAATTCAGGGCAGTGCTGTTGCGGAATTGAGCGCATTTATGTGCACGAGGCCGTTTACGACAAGTTTCTGGATGGGTTTGTCAATCTCACCCGGCAGTATGTGCTGGGTAATCCGATGGATGAGAAGACGACGCTGGGGCCGATGGCGCATACGCGCTTTGCCGATCACGTGCGCAAGCAGACGGCGGAGGCGCTGGCCAAGGGCGCGAAGGCGCATATCGATGTTAAAGCGTTCGCGGCTGACCGCGAAGGGACACCTTATCTGGCGCCGCAAGTGCTGACCCAGGTTGATCATTCGATGAGCGTGATGAAGGACGAGAGTTTCGGTCCGGTTGTGGGCATCATGAAAGTGACATCTGACGAGGAGGCCGTGCGCCTGATGAACGATTCGCCTTACGGCTTGACGGCGGGTATCTGGACCAGCGATCTGGAGGCGGCAGAGCGGATCGGCGATCACGTTGAGACCGGCACGGTGTTCATGAATCGCTGCGATTATCTTGATCCGGCGCTGGCGTGGACGGGGGTGAAGGATACTGGGCGTGGGGCATCGCTGTCGGTGATCGGCTTTGAGATGCTGACGCGGCCGAAGTCTTATCATTTGCGGCATGCGGTGTAGGCGATGACTCAGCGGGCAAATTGGAATTATCCGACGAGCGTGCGCTTTGGCGCGGGGCGGATCAGTGAGCTTGCGGATGCGTGCAAGATGGCTGGTATCGCGCGGCCGTTGCTGGTGACCGATCCGGGGTTGGCGGCTATGCCGATGGTCGCCCAAGCCCTTGAGTCTTTGAAAGCGGCGGGATTGGGCGCTGCGGTTTTTTCGAAGATCAAGTCGAACCCGGTTGAAACCAATGTGGCTGACGGGGTTGCCGTGCTGCGGACAGGCAAGCATGACGGCGTGGTGGCGTTTGGCGGCGGCTCGGCGCTGGACGTTGGCAAGGTGATTGCCTTCATGGCCGGGCAGACGCGGCCGATGTGGGATTTTGAAGATGTCGGAGACTGGTACACGCGCGCCGACCCGAAGGGGATCGCGCCAGTGATCGCCGTGCCTACGACTTCGGGGACGGGATCAGAGGTCGGGCGTGCGGGTGTGATTACGCAAGAGGCGACGCATACGAAGAAGGTGTTCTTTCACCCGAAGATGATGCCTGTGGTGACGATTTGCGACC
>JANOFD010000088.1:0-2391 GCA_031413455.1 Rhodobiaceae bacterium | reverse complement strand
CGTCGACCAACTTTGCAAATCGACGTGTCTGCCCTCCCTGAGAAATGGTGACGGTGTTGTGATGATTGATGCCATGCCAACTTAGAAACGTGAGGGGTCCCGCGATTTGTGAAATCAGCCGAGCACGCGGCGAGCTTGATGTCAGACCACTGCGATAGAGGTCCTGCATCACCACCATGACTGCAATTGCCGATGTTGCGGCAAGCGGAGAAGTCTGCCCCATCGCTTCGTAAGCGTCCGAGTGGAGTGCGAGCTTGATGTCCCAATTCGATGTGAACCCACTATAGGGCGTCGCGAACGAGGTCGTGCCGACAGTAACAGGCTGCGGGTTCCAGAGCGACGCTTCTTGGGTTCCAGGACCGGAGTAGATCAAGCTCACGCTCAGATCTTTCCCGGAGCTTGCGCCTCCAGTCGACAGTAACGGAGGCGTGGAATAACCCGCTCGGCCTGATTTCAAATCGACGGAAAGAAGTTGAGAACGGTCCGAGAAACGGCTCTTGAGGAGATTGGCAGCTCCTTCTGCGGTCAGTGCCCCAACGTCCCCATTGCTTGCAGATGAAGCACCGCCTTTGCGGCGGCCGTTTTTATTGGTTACAATATGCGCAATTTCCAGCGGTTCGCCGCTTGAACCGAACTGGATCGCAACAAATCCCCCGCCTCGTGCCTGCGACTCATCCCTGTACCAGTCTGAAGTTCCAGATCCCCACTTCTGTTTTGCGCCTGCAATCGACCCGGGCCCCGAAAAGGATTCTTGTGACGCAAATACGGTAAAGCCGTTAGACCGGTACTCAGAAACTCTTGCATTGTAAGCGTCGCGCCAGGTTTCGATGTTGCTAGTGGACCAGCCGCTTGGCCAGGATGCTGTTCTTCCCTTGTAGGAAATCCAACTCTTGGACGACAATGCACCGGTGAGTTCGTAAAATTGGCGAGGATTGCTGTCGTCGGCATACGAAGAGCAGTTCGATGACAGGCAGGCTTGGGTTGTGCGCTCAAACAATCCATCATAGCTGCCTTCTGTGCTGCCATTTCCCCAACTAAAGCGCGAAACCGTCGAAAGGGCTTGTGGCAAGTCCAACAACTGCACAACCAAATCGCCTTCCAACGCAGATCCCAACGCTGCTGACGAGTAAATGACGGAGCGCCTTGAAATCTCGTCAGCGGTATTGTGTGTCACACTAACCGTGCTTGAAATGTCGAGCACTTGCGTCTCATGGGACGAGGTCCACACACAATCGGAACCGCAATTCGTGGTAGGACGCGCGGTGTTAACAGATGACCATCCGTTCACATAAGCGGACCATTGATCGGAGTAGACGACCCCGATCGAATGATGATGTAGCGCTTTCGCTGCGCCCACTTGAGCGTTCAGATTCAAGATGCGACTGAATTGGCCGAGCCATGTTGCCGCCATCTTGTCGCGCAGCATCGCACCGCTTGGCTGCGGAACATGCGCCGTACAGGAAGTTACGGCGAGCGGCTGAGTGGAGGGTGAGCAAACCCTTGAATTACCAGTCTTCGGCGCGGCCTTGTCGTCAGCAACTTCACTGGCCCACTTCGCGGCCAGGTTTTGACTTACGTCACCCCAGCCGTTGATAATGACAATGGGAGCACCAAGGTAAATGCTCGTCGAAATGGACTGATTGGCGTGTCCCGAAACGAAAGGGTGATGGGCCGAGATGTCGATCCCCACGACGCGATTGAAGATGGCGGGTACAATAGAAGCTATATCCCCGGCTGGTGGGTTAGGGGTATAAATGGTGGTGGTTCGCTCCGCTATGGTGTGCTGCGTCGCAGTGAAGGGTACCCCGTCAACTTCCAGCCAAACCCGAAACCCGTTATCTGCACTCAGTTGCGTGCCAGCTGTTGCTGTTGTCCAATCCAGGTTCGTGTTTAATTGAATACGCCGAGCGTAAACCTCATCAACAAAGAATGACCAAGCGCCACCGCCCTCTGAGTTAAACGAAAATGACGACCGGTATTGATTTGGAATATCCCCGGTCCAAGTCCGTGATGCAGTTGCAGGGTACGGGAATGAAGTTTGCCGAAAGCCGCCCGCGGGAACTGAGACTCGCTGAATGGTCTCCCCACCCACAATGTCTTCCACCGTTTGGATAGTAGACTGTCCTTTGACGAAATTCAGAAACGTCTGAGAAAGCGCCTTGATCCCGACAGTATTCAGCGCTTTGACCCAGTTCCCATCCGAATTTTGACCTGAAGCGAATGCTCCCGTTTGTACGGTGTTGAATGCACTGCCGGCCGTATATCCCATTGCGCTGAGGAGGTTGATGCCCGTCTTGCGCGTATAACCTTTGTAGCTTGGATCGAGCACATAGTTTTGGCTGGCAATGGCCACCTCGACCCAAATATGCTCCAGCGTCACCGACGTCGCCG
>JANOFD010000087.1:0-3746 GCA_031413455.1 Rhodobiaceae bacterium | reverse complement strand
CTTCGGTGGCGAGCGGGGCTGGATCGCGGCCGATGGCGATGGCGGTTGGATGAAACTGTACGAACTCGGGATCAGCGATAACGGCGCCTGCACGTGCGGCCATGCCCAGGCCCTGGCCGCGTGCTTGCGGCGGGTTGGTCGTGACTTCGAACAAGCCGCCGACGCCGCCGAGGGCAAAAATTGTTGCCGCGCTGCGGATCAGGACCGGCGAGGCCTTGTCATGGACCGGATGGGCATAGACCCCGGCAACACGTCCATCTTCCATTGCGAGTTCAAAGGCAATCAAGCCTTCGAGAATTCGAATGCGGGGCTGGTCTTTGACGGCCTTTATCAGGGACGCCATGATTTCGGCACCGGCACGATCACCGGAAACGCGAACGATGCGATTGCGTGAATGCGCTGCTTCGCGGCCAAGGACAAAGCCTCGTTTGGCGGTGCGGTCAAAGGGCACGCCCAGGCTTGCCAGATCGTCGATGCGGCTTGCTGCTTCCGAGGCGATGAGGCGGGCGATTTTCGGATCAACAATACCGGCGCCCGCGATTTCGGTGTCGCGGGCATGGAGTTCGGGGCTGTCGTCGGACCCCAGTGCTGCAGCGATGCCGCCCTGGGCCCAGGCGCTGGAGGCGCCCGAGCCAAGGGAGGCTGCTGACAATATGGTGACGGGGCCTTCGAATTTGAGCGCCGTGAACAGTCCGGCCAGGCCTGCACCGGCAATGAGAACGCCGCCGGTGTGGATGACGTTGTCGACTTGGTGGGGCATGGCTTAGTGGACCGCGGCCGGGGGTTTGCCTACTTCAAGCATGCGCTCGACGGCCTTGCGGGCGCGGGCGGCGATTTGGGGGTCGACTTTGACTTCGTGGGTGAGGGTCTGCAGCGAGCGCAGGATCTTGTCCAGGGTGATGCGTTTCATGTGCGGACAAAGATTGCACGGGCGAAGGAACTCTATGTCGCGATGTTCGGCTGCGATGTTGTCGCTCATCGAGCATTCGGTGAGAAGCACCACGCGGGGCGGCCGCTTTTTGGTGACATAGTCGATCAAGGCCGAGGTTGAGCCGGCAAAGTCACATTCAGCGACGACTTCGGGGGGGCACTCGGGGTGGGCCAGGACAATGGCGCCTGGGTGGTCAATGCGAAAGCGGCGGACGTCTTCGGCGGAGAAGCGCTCGTGCACTTCGCAGCGGCCTTCCCAGGCGATGATCTTGATCCTGGTCTGGTTGGCGACGTTTTGGGCCAGGAACTTGTCGGGCAGCATGATCACGGTATCGACGCCGCGCTCGGCGGCGATGGATTCGACGACGGCAACGGCGTTTGACGAGGTGCAGCAAATATCGCTTTCGGCCTTCACTTCGGCGGACGTGTTAACGTAGGTGACGACAGGCAGGTTTGGATATTTTTCTCTCAGCAGGCGCACGTCGGCACCGGTGATGGAGGCGGCAAGCGAGCATCCGGCTTCCAGGTCGGGGATCAGAACCATCTTGTCAGGCGACAGGACTTTCGACGTCTCTGCCATGAAGTGGACGCCGGCCTGAACGATGATTTTGGCATCGGTTTTTGCGGCTTCCCGGGCGAGCTGAAGTGAGTCGCCGACAAAATCGGCGACACAGTGGAAGATTTCCGGCGTCTGATAATTGTGGGCCAGAATGACCGCGCCACGTTCTTTCTTCAGGCGATTGATCTCGGCGATCAAGGGCGCAAAAACTGGCCATTCGATTTCAGGGATGACGTTGGCGACTTTGGCGTAGATGGCTTTCGTCGCCGCTGCGACCTCAGGCGTATAGGTTAGATTAGAAGATGCTGCGTGGGCCAAGGTCGCCTCCCGTATTATGCTCATGTTGAGCATATATATGGCATCAAAAAACGGCGGCACAAGGCCCTCCGTTGTTTAAATGCTATGTTTGAGCATAAGTAATGTCAAGCAGGGGTTGGGGGCGTCAAGTTTTACCCGCAGGCTTTATTGGCGCGGGCGTCACAGACTGCGGCGTGCGACCTGACGTAAACCATCGGGATTGCTGTGGCGAAAAGGGTCGCATGTTTCAAAGTTTTCAGTTGATTGCGCGTGTGGGGTTGAGTGCGACGCTTTTGGGGTCTGGCGCCGTCGTGATCGGGGTTGCGGGTCAAAGTCTGCATTGGTCGCTCGATTTGGTTGCTCAGTTTCTTTTGCCCGCCGTCATCGTTGCCAGCGTGGCGGCGCTGGTCGCGGGTTTGGCGAGATTGCCGCTGATGGCGGCGGGGTTTTTGGGGATCGCGGTGTTGGCGGCGCTGACTGCCGGGCCGTGGACGACGAGCCCGCGCCCTGTACCGGCAGAGGCACCACGCTTTTCGGTATTGCTGCTCAATGTCTGGTATCGCAATCAACAGGTGAGCGAAATCGTGCAGATGATCCGGCGCGAGAATCCGGACATGGTTGTCCTGCTAGAAGCGACACCACGGATCAGGAGTGAGCTGCAGTCTCTCGGCGCAGTTTATCCCTACCGGTTGGATTGCCTTGGCAGCGGTGGATGTGACGTGTTGATGTATTCGCGCGCGCCGTTGGCGGTGCATTCGGTCAAGGCGACGCAAGATGAGGATCACTCGCCGTTGCTGTCTGTAACAACCGAGATTGCCGGCTGCCGGATGATGGTGTTTGCCACGCACATGACGCGCCCGTTTCCAAATAGGCCCTATGAAGCTCAACGCGCACAGGCGCGCGAGATCGGCAATGAGGTGGCATCGTGGGATGGCGCGAAGCTGGTGGTCGGCGATTTCAACGGAGCGCCGTGGGGTTATGTGATGCGGACGATTTCGTCGCGCGGCAATGTCGATATTCTGACGGGGGCGGGTGGCACGTGGCCCAGTTATTTGCCGCAGCAGTTGCGCATTCCCATTGATCACATGCTGGCGGGGCCGGGGCTGAGCTTTGTCTCGCGGCGTATTTTGCCGCCGATCGGTTCGGATCATGCGCCAGTGTTGGCCCAGATCGCGGTCACCGATCGCAGCAAGTGCCGCTAAGGCCGCGCTGTGCGCAGCATGGGGACACGGACGCCGGGGGCGGGGCGTTCTCGGATAACTTCGCGGCGGAAGCGGAACTGTTCGGCGGGGCGCCCGCCTGCTTTATCCGTGCGTTTGCCGGTGCGCTCGACCAGTCCGCCACTCTCGACCAGGCGGCGGAAGTTTTGTTTGTGCAGGCGGATGCCGGAAATCGCTTCGACGGTGCGCTGAAGGTCGAGCAGTGTGAACGAGGTGTCCATAACCTCGAAGACGATCGGACGGTACTTCAGTTTTCCACGCATGCGGCCCATGCCGGTCGCCAGAATGCGGCGGTGATCGAATTGCATGGCGTTGCCAAAGCGCGCCTGCTCAAGGGTTGGCGGTGCCGAGGACGGCAACGGGCGCCCGTCGTGGCGGGCTTCGGAGACTAACCCCGCCTCGTACATCAGCTCATAGCGCTCCAGGACTTTCTCTTCGTCCCACAGGCCGCCATCGAGGCCGAAACATTGGCGGGCGCGGTCCCAGCGTATGTCTTTGTCCGTCATAGACGCCCATGCTTCGAGGCGCGGCCTGATCATCCTGTCGATCAACGCAGGGCGTTCGTTGCGCCAGTCTTCCCAAGGGAAGAAATCATAGATGTCACGCCAGCGTCCGCGGGTGTCGCTGTCGTGGCCGGCCCGAGTTAGCGCCAGATAACCGACGGAGACCACCCGCGCGCCCTCGCCTGGTTCCGGTTCATGGCGTCCCCGGTCACCGAAAGTGTAGAGTTGCTCGACATA
>JANOFD010000086.1:0-5906 GCA_031413455.1 Rhodobiaceae bacterium | reverse complement strand
TGCGGCGGGCGCACATGGTCTGGAACGGCATCAGCAACGGCCCGATGACGCAGCTCGATCCTGCCCAATGGGGCCACTGGGCGACCGAGGCCTGTCGGCGTCAGGAGGCGCTACCGGACCTGGCCACGCGATTGGCTGCATTCGCCGCCGCGATCCGGGCTTTGGCCAAGGACGCTGGCGGAAAGGGCTAAAATCCAGGGCTTTGCGGAACGACCCTGGCCGACCCGGCCAGAGCCGCAACGATCCACCGCAGGCACGGGTCACTTTCGCATCGCATCTTCGCGCTGCACCCGTCGCGCGGCAATTGATGGGAAACCCGAATGAAAATCGCGCAAGAAATCCGTGCCGGCAATGTGATCATGCACGGCAAAGACCCGATGGTGGTGCTGAAAACCGAATACAGCCGTGGCGGACGCAACTCCGCCACCGTCCGCATGAAGCTCAAGAGCCTGCTCAACAACTTCGGTACCGAGGTTGTATTCAAGGCCGACGACAAGATGGACCAGGAGAACCGCACAAGGGTGTGAACCCTGACGAAGTGGTCGCTGTGGGCGCTGCTATTCAAGCGGGTGTCTTGAAGGGCGAAGTCAAAGACGTCCTCTTGCTTGACGTTACGCCACTGTCACTGGGTATCGAGACATTGGGCGGTGTGTTCACGCGTTTGATCGACAAGAACACAACCATTCCGACCAAGAAGTCGCAAGTGTTCTCGACTGCCGAGGACGGGCAAACGGCGGTGACCATTCGTGTGTTCCAAGGCGAACGCGAGATGGCCAAAGACAACAAGTTTCTTGGTCAATTTGACCTAGTTGGAATTCCACCTTCGCCGCGGGGCATGCCTCAAATTGAGGTCACTTTCGACATTGATGCGAATGGCCTTGTGACGGTTTTGGCCAAGGATAAGGCGACCAACAAAGAGCAGACGATCAAGATTCAGGCCTCGGGCGGCCTGTCTGAATCTGAGATCCAGGAAATGATGCGTGACGCCCAGGAACATGCTGGAGAAGACAAGAAGCGCCGCGACCTTGTGGAGACACGCAATCGCGCTGAAGCCACAGTGCACGACATGGAAAAGACGCTGAAAGAGCATGGCGACAAGGTTGGTGCCGCTGAACGTGGTGCAATTGAGAATGCGCTCACGGACGTGAAAGAAGCCGTGAAGGGAGAAGACCCAGAATTGATCCGTTCGAAGACGGAAGCCTTGATGCAAGCGTCGATGAAACTCGGCGAAGCGATGTATAAAGGTATGGGCGCTGACGGGGGAGCACCCGGGGACACCGGCGACACCGGGCCTGCGCCTGGCAGCGACGCCAAGCAAGGCTCAGCCGACGGAGACGTGGTCGATGCCGATTATGAAGAGGTTGACGAAGAGAAGAAAAAGGGCGGAACGCGTTAAACTCTTCTCACGTTAGTTGCTGGTGCGCCGAGCGGTATTCATGTCCAAACGCGATTTTTACGAAATCCTTGGCGTTCAGCGGCGTGCGACGCCTGACGAGCTGAAGTCGGCGTTTCGCAAGAAAGCCAAAGAACTCCATCCAGATCGAAACCCCGGGGACTCAAAGGCTGATCACAATTTCAAAGAGCTGAATGAAGCCTATGACGTCTTAAAAGACGACCAGAAACGCGCGGCTTACGATCAGTTTGGGCACAGTGCTTTTGAAGGACCGGGCGGCGGACGCGGTGGCGGACAAGGGTTCGACTTCTCGACGTCGTTCACGGATGTCTTTGACGATCTGTTCGGCGAGTTTATGGGTGGGCGCCGCGGCGGCGGTGGCGCGGGCAACCGAGCGCAGCGTGGCTCGGACTTGCGCTACAATATGGAAATCAGTCTCGAAGAGGCGTTCGCCGGCAAAACGGCATCCATCCGCATCCCTGGATCGGTCGCATGTGAAGGCTGCAGCGGAACGGGCGCAGAGACTGGCTCAAAGCCACAAACATGCCCGACCTGCTCCGGCATCGGAAAGGTGCGCGCTCAGCAAGGTTTTTTCACCATCGAACGTACCTGCCCTTCGTGCCAAGGGCTTGGGCGGGTTGTGAAAAATCCCTGCCGCGTCTGCACGGGCTCGGGACGTGTGCAACGCGAGCGAACCCTCAACGTGAATATTCCGCAGGGCGTTGATGATGGAAATCGTATTCGGCTGGCCAATGAAGGCGAAGCGGGACTTCGTGGCGGGCCGAAAGGCGACCTCTATATTTTCCTCACTGTCTCGCCGCACCCATTGTTCAAGCGAAACGACGCCGATCTGCAGTGCAAGGTGCCTGTCAGTCTAACAACTGCGGCGCTTGGCGGGCATATCGAGGTGCCGGTCCTTGGCGGTGGGCGGGCTCGCATCTCCATCCCAGAAGGAACGCAATCGAACAAACAGTTCAGGCTGCGGGGTAAGGGAATGCCTCCGCTGCGCGGTCAAGGCCCATCCGGTGATTTGTTTGTGGAAGTGATGGTTGAGACGCCGGTGAGCTTGACGAAGAAGCAACAGGAGTTATTGCGCGAATTCGAAAAGGCCGGCAGTGAGAAAAACTCGCCAGAGACCACGAGCTTCTTCGCCAGGGTCAAAGAATTCTTCAACGACTCGAAAGATTAAGCGGCTTGAACCAAGGCCGCGTAGCCGTCTTCTGAGCCGATCGCCAAATGGGCACCATCGGGCGAGAAATTGAGGGTGGTTATCTTGGCGCCATCCAGCATGGCGAAATTTGCACCCGGTTCACCAAGCCATTCAAACCATACCGCGCCATCGCTGGTGCCGGCTGCGATCAAGTCAAGCTCTGGATGAGAGGCCACGACCTGTACAATGCCATCACGGTCTGGGCCGATTTCTACGGGCTCACGACCCATGGGGCCATTGCGGCCGGTGAAGGTCCAGGCGACCACCCGCGACGACCCGCTGGTGAACAGGGCGCGCCCGCGCCGGTCCCAGGCCAGTGATTTGACCTTGGCCGGATAACCCGACATGCGCATGTCGGCGGCATCTTCCACGCGCCAGCCGTGCAGGGCATTTTCCTGCATCGAAGATATGAGAAAACGGCCGTCCGGACTCCATGAGATTGAGAGGTGTGAACCTTTCCACTTAAGCACCTTAGGTTCGTGCGTGGCCGACTTTGCCCACCACAGTGAGGCGCCGTTGTAATGGGATACCGCAAGTCTTCGGCCTTTGCTTGGGTCGAACGCTATGCCGGTCGCCGTGGTAGCGTGCGTGAACTCTGTGACGTTATCGCCTTGAAAAATGATTGCGGTTTTTCCGGATGTGCACGCGATTAGGCCGCTTTCTCTGCTGACGGCAACATTCTCGATCCATCGGCCTTTGTGCGCGTAAATTTCAAGAGGCGTCTCGCCTACTGTCGTGTGGACCAGGCGTCCATCATCGCCACCGGTTAGAAATCCGCCCTCGGGATGGGCAGACAACGCCAATATCGCGCCGCGATGAACGTCAATTGCTTTTGGCGGATCGCCTTCGGCAAACACGCGCAAAGTGCCATCGCCCAATGCAAATGCGCCGATGCCGTTGATGTCATATGCACAGGCGACTACCGGCGCGTCAAAGTGCCAGGATTGACCGTTCGTCAGGCGGGGTTCGCTCATTGTTGTTCAGGCGACACAGGCGGAGAAGCCGCGCTGCAATTCGGCTTCATCGAGGTCGCGGCCAATAAAAACGATACGGCTGTAGCGCTTTTCGCCGGGTTTCCAGGCCGTCTGATAGTCGCCTTCCATCACCATGTGCACAGCCTGGAAGACAAAGCGCTCGTCCCGGTTTTTGACATCAAGTATGCCCTTGGTACGCAGAATCTTCTGACCGCGCTCGGTCAGAAGATTTCTGAGCCACGCCGTGACTTTGTCGCCATCAAACGGCAAGACCGACGACAGCGAAACGCTTGCAATGCCACTTTCGTGTTCATGATCATGCCCGTCACCGTCAAGAAGATGGGGCTTTAATTCAAGCGCGTGAGCGAGATCGAATGCGTTCCGACCTAACACCTTACCAAGATCGATTGAGCACCGTTCAGTCCGGTGGATAGGAGCCAGCGGATTAAGCGACCGAATAATTTTCTCAACATTGATGAGTTCGCTGGCAGTGACGAGATCGACTTTGTTTAACAGAATTTGGTCGGCAAAGGCGATTTGTTCGACAGCCTCGTTTGACTCTTTCAGGCGCTGGGCAATGTGTTTGGCGTCAACGACCGTGGTGACGGAATCAAGTCTGGTTTTCTCTTTCACATCTTCGTCAACAAAAAACGTCTGCACGACGGGCGAGGGATCCGCGAGCCCTGTGGTTTCAATCAGGATCGCATCAAATTTTTCTTTTCGCTTCATCAGCCCGCCCAGGATGCGGATCAGGTCACCACGCACGGTGCAACAAATGCAGCCATTGTTCATTTCGAAGACTTCTTCGTCGCTGTCCACGATGAGGTCATTGTCGATTCCGATTTCGCCAAACTCGTTGACGATCACAGCATACCGCTTGCCGTGATTTTCAGTGAGAATCCGGTTGAGCAGCGTGGTTTTCCCGGCCCCCAAATAACCGGTAAGAACAGTGACGGGCACTTGCGACATTCGTTTCTCCGATTCCAGGCGCTCATGAACCTTTCGCCATCGCCGCCGTCAAGAGTTTTGCGTTGTGGCGCATCATTGCGATGTAGGTGGACGCTGGGCCGTCTGCTTTGGATAGCGCGTCGGAATAGAGTTTGCCGCCGATCGAGACTCCGGTTTCGCGCGCTATTTGGCGGATTAAACGAACGTCAGAAATGTTTTCTACGAATATCGCGCTGAGTTTCTCACGCTTAATTTGGGATATCAGAGAAGCGACGCCTTTCGCGGATGCCTGGTTTTCGGTTGAGATGCCGAGTGGTGCCAGGAATTGAATGTCATAGGCGGAACCGAGAAATCCGAATGCGTCGTGGGTCGTAATGACGCGACGGCGGACTTGCGGAATTTTCGCGAACGCCAAACGAATCGCCTCGTCGAGGGCTCGCAGTTCCTGAATGTAGGTGGCGGCGTTCAGTTCGTAGAACGCAGCGTTTACCTGATCGGCCGCCGTCAAGGCTCCAGTTACATTTTCGACGTACGTAATTGCGATACGAACATCTTGCCAAGCGTGGGGATTTCGCGGGTCCGGCAAATTTATTGGTGCGGCGACAATCATTTTTGCCCGCGACTTCGTTGCCCTCAAGAGACGGGACGCCCATGCATCGAAGCCTAAGCCATTGGTGATGAACAATCGAGCCTTTGCCACTGCACGAGCCTGTGTGGGCGAAGGCTGAAACACATGGGCGTCAGAGTCCGGTCCAACCAAGACTGTTAGCTCGACCCTCTCGTCCGCAACGCGGGCTACCATGTCGCCAAGTATGGAAAAGCTCGCGACGACCTTCAGTTTTTCCGCGTTGGCTGGCGCAACCACGAAGGCCATCACAGCGGTCCAGCCCAGAACAAGGCGCAGTAACATCACCGTGCCTCCTCGGGCTCGTGATAGTGAGGCCGGCGCAACCAGCGGACAATAAGTCCGGAGCGCGAACCGACTATGATCGAAGCAAGGTAGAGGGCCGAAGCCGTCAACACGATGGCCGGGCCGGAAGCCAACTCAACATGATAGGAAATCAGAAGACCCGCAAAGCTTGAAAATATCGCAAACACAGCGGCGATCAGAACTATATGCGAAATGTCATCCGACCAGAAGCGCGCCGCGAGCGCTGGCAACATCATGAGTCCTACGGCCATCAATGTTCCCAAGGCTTGAAATGCTGCGACCAAATTGAGCACGACCAGACCCAAGAAAATTGCGTGGACCCAGGCGCCGTCCGCGCCAACGCTGCGGGCAAAAACCGGATCGAAACACTCAATGACCAGCGGACGAAAAATCACACTCACCGTTAGTGTACTGAATGTCGCCACGCCAACCACAAAGAGCAGGCCTTGA
>JANOFD010000085.1:0-5253 GCA_031413455.1 Rhodobiaceae bacterium | reverse complement strand
GAAATGGGTTGACCGGCTTGACGTGCCGCCGCACGGTCCTGGCCGGGGCGTTTATTACTATCGCATGCAAAATGCCAAGGCCGAAGACGTGGCGCGTTCCTTGTCGGCGGTGTACGGAAATTCGGTGAGTTTAGGTCAAAGCAGCAATGCGGCCGATGTAGGTCCAGCGCCGGATACTGCAGCCGTTTCGCCGCCTGCCAGTCCGCCCGCTGCCGACCCGCAAACCAACAACGCGAATGGTGAAAGCCGTAGTTCGGGTTTGCAGATTGCACTGGACGGCGCGAATAATGCGCTGATCATTCGTGCGAGCGCCAGCGAGTATGCTGCGCTTGAGCGTTTTCTCAAAGAGATTGATGTTGCGCCGGATCAAGTATTGATCGAGGTGACGATCGCTGAAGTGACTCTGAATGACACTTTGCGCTTTGGCGTCGAATGGTTCTTCAAGAATGCCGGTAACCAAAATTTTTCGCTTGGGCGCGCTTTAACACCTGCGGCATTGGTGCCGGGGTTCAACTTTACCTACATGATTCCCGATGTTGAAGTCGCCTTGAACGCGCTGGGGACAGTTACCGATGTCAAA
Source organism: Rhodobiaceae bacterium (assembly GCA_031413455.1). Taxonomy (GTDB): domain Bacteria; phylum Pseudomonadota; class Alphaproteobacteria; order Micropepsales; family Micropepsaceae; genus SZUA-430. The sequence goes on along the minus strand of JANOFD010000085.1, from coordinate 4,673 downwards.
GTCATCTCGGCACCGAAAATTCTGACGCTTGATAACAAGGCCGCGTCACTGCAAGTCGGCGACCAGGTGCCGATCATCACTCAATCGGCGGTCGGCGTTCGCGATGCCAACGATCCGACGATCGTCAATTCAGTTCAGTTTCGCGATACCGGCATCGTGCTGCGCGTGACGCCGCGGATCGGCAAGAGCGGCACCGTGTTCGTCGATGTGAACCAGGAAGTCAGCTCTGCGATTCCGACAACGTCGTCGGGTATCGACTCACCCACTATTCAAACACGAAAATTGTCCAGCACCGTTGCCGTCCAGGACGGCGATTCAATCGCGTTGGGCGGCTTGATCCGGCAAAGCGATACGCACGGCGACAGTGGCGTGCCGGTGCTGAAGGAAATTCCTGTGCTGGGGCACCTGTTTTCTTCGACCTCGAAAACCGGCGAACGGACCGAGCTGTTGATTTTCTTGCGCCCGCGCATCATCCGCAGTCCGGCTGCGGCGCGAGAGGTTACCGAACAGCTGAAGAAGGGGTTGCGCGGTTTGGATTTGCTGATGAACAATGGCGCGACGCGGTGAAGGATGTGACCAAATTCCTTTTTCCGCGAGTAAAGCTGGCGCCGTCAACTAAGCATTGAGCTTAATACTTCTTTGTAGGGCAGTTCCAAACAGTTGTCGTTTTTGTTTTGCGGCGGCCTTAACCGCAGCGGCCTAGCCTCGTGCGATCCTGAGAGGTGCGCATGGCAGCTGTCGATAAAAGTGATAATCACAGTCCAAAGAAACGCAGTTTGTTGCGTCTCTATGCTGAGTTTGCGGGCGCTGCGATATCGAGGCTGCGGTCGGAAAATCGACTCAACGCCGCCCGGATTGACGCTGAGCTGGCCAACCGCGCCAAGAGCGAGTTCATCGCGAACATGAGCCACGATTTGCGGACACCTCTGAATGCCATCATCGGATTCTCGGAGGTGTTGGCGCTAACAGATATTTCGAAAAACAATTCCGTCAAGACAAAAGAATATGCGAGTGACATCAGCGGCGCTGGCCGCCATTTGCTTGGCATCATCAACGACATGCTTGATCTGGCGCGGCTTGAAAGTGGTCAGCCTGTCGTTGAGCTTGAAAGTTGCGAACTGTCTGAGATCGTGCGGACATCGGCGGTTTTTGTTGGCGCAATGGCGGACTCCAAGGGCCAAACTTTGTCAACACACTCGGATGAGGGGCTGCCGTTGATACTGCTGGACCCGCTGCGAACGAAACAGATCATCATCAATTTGTTGTCGAATGCCATCAAATTCACACCGTCCGGGGGAAAAATTTCAATCGAAACGAGGCGGAGCGCAGATGGTGGCGTGATGTTTCGGGTATCGGACAGCGGGCCGGGAATGAACCAGACAGAACTCCGGCACGCGCTATCGCGTTTTGGGCGCGTTAGAAACGCTTCGACGCGCGGACAGGAAGGCACGGGACTTGGGTTGACGATTGTGAAGATGTTGTGTGAGGCCCAAGGTGGCCGGTTTGAGTTGAGCAGCAACCCCGGGAAGGGCACATGCGCAAGCGTTACGTTTCCAGGATCATGTAACACCCCGGATCAGATTTAGGGCAGGGAGAATATGACCATGCAATCGACACAATTTGCGCCGGAAGGTTTACCGGCTTTGGCCAAGCACATAAGCAGCTCTGAACAACCATTGGAGGCGGTGCCGGGAAGACGTTTTGCACATATCGTGTCGGTTGAGGGTGGTCAGGCCATTGCGGCCTTTGACGCCCGTCGGCCGTTGGGCGTTGATCTTGATGAGAGAATTGTTATCGGATCCGCCGTTGCTATTCATACGCCGATGTCAATCGTCATCGGCGTGGTCACCAGCCTTTCGGTCCCAACCGCAGAGCTAGCAGGCGGGGAGAGCGTGCTTCGCTTGGTGGAGCTTGACCTTGTCGGCGAAATTTTAGCGGATGCGCTTACAGGCGATCGCCGGTTCAAACGTGGCGTCACTGTTTTGCCGACTCTTGGCGACTCGCTTAGTCTTGCTACCTATCGGGATCTAGCGGAGGTCTACTCATCACGGGGGCGTCCGTCGGTGCAGATAGGTACGCTCTATCAAGATTCGCAGGTTCCGGCGCATGTTCTGGTCGATGATCTTTTGTCGAAGCACTTTGCGGTTGTGGGATCGACCGGTGCGGGTAAGTCGTGCGGTGTCGCCGCAATGCTGCACGGGATTATCGATAAATATCCGGCGGCACGCGTTGTTGTGTTGGATCTGCACAATGAATATAGCGCGGCGTTTCGCGGCAAGGCGGAAATCGTTAGCCCGGCAAACCTGTTTCTTCCCTATTGGTTGTTGAGTTTTGACGAATTGGCGAGCGTGTTTGTGACCTCCGATGTCGCTCAGGCTGAAGACATGGAAATACTGCATGAAGCCGTCATGAACGCGAAACGACGCGCCGGTGAGGGGATGGTGGCCCGACAGGGAACGCCATTGCGGCGTGTTGGAGACTCCATTTCGGCCGGGGTCGATTCTCCGACGCCGTTCCGGCTTGCTGACATTTCCGCTTATTTGGACGATCAAATGGGAAAGCTGGATCGGACGCGTAGCGTCATCGCGTTGCGCCGCATTAAGGCGCGCATCGAAACTTTGATGTCTGATCCGCGTTACGGTTTCATGTTCGGCAGTCTGACGGTGCAAGACAAGTTGACTGAAATTATCGGTCGGATATTCCGGGTTCCAACAAATGGAAAGCCGGTGACCATTTTGGATTTGTCTGCCGTCCCGTCGGAAATTTTGAATGTCGTGATATCGGTGATTTGCAGGCTGGCATTTGACCTTGGCGTTTGGAGCAAGGGGCGTTTGCCATTGACGCTGATTTGCGAAGAAGCCCATCGCTATGCGCCGTTGGACCGGACGCTGGGGTTTGAACCGACCCGGCAGTCGATTGCGCGCATTGCCAAGGAGGGAAGGAAGTACGGAATATCGTTAGGTGTTATCACGCAAAGGCCTTCCGAGCTTGATCCCACGCTGCTGTCTCAATGCAGCACCATATTTGCCTACCGCTTATCAAATGACGCTGATCAACAGGCTGTTCGCGCTCGTTCGGCTGACTGTGCGGCAAGATTGCTAGACTTTCTTTCATCGCTAGGTGATGGAGAAGCAATTGCTATCGGGCAGGGTGTCAGCATGCCGATGCGTATCCGGTTATCGCGCCTGGAGCCTGCGCAGCTGCCCGCGGGTGCGGGCACATTCTTCTCGGAGATGTGGGGCCGGGACGCGGCCACGCTGGCCGATCTGGAAAAAATCGTACTGCGTTGGCGATTCAACCGGCGTGCCGATGATTTGTCTGCTGGGTAACGTCAACGGAATTTGCTGTCGATGTGGCGAAAATAGGCTTCGGTATCCAGCGGTTGACCGGTCGTGTTCCTCATCAGGTCTTCAGCGGAGAACTGATCGCCGGGTTCATGGGTTGATTCACGCAGCCAATTCAGCAATGACGCAAAATTGCCTCGCTCTATCTCATCGTCCAGCTTGTTGTTTTGAGCATAAGTTTCGGCCAGTTGGGCTGCGTAAAGGCTTCCTATTGTGTAGGTCGGGAAATAGCCGAACATGCCGGACGACCAATGCCCGTCTTGCAGCACGCCTTCGCGATCGGAAGCTGGCTTGACGCCGATGAGTGCATGGCTGCGTTCGTTCCACGCGCCGGGGAGTTCGGCCACTTTGAGAGTGCCGGCGATCATGGCGACTTCCAATTCGTAGCGTAGAAGAATGTGCAGGTGATAGGAGAGCTCGTCGGCATTGGCCCTCGTTTGGCTTGGCTGCACGTGATTGACGGCATGAAAGAACGCCTGAGCATCGAGGCCGTCGACGGTATTTCCCAATGATTTTTTCATAATCGGAAACAAGAAATTCCAGAACGCCTGGCTGCGGCCCACGTGGTTTTCCCACAGGCGCGCTTGTGCTTCGTGCAGCCCCATGGACGGCGCTTGTGCCAGCAGCGTGCCGCGATCTTTGCGAGCAAATCCTTGATCGTAGAGCCCGTGACCACCCTCATGAAGCGTGACCAGGATGGTGCTTGCGATGTCGTCGCCTTGAGTGCGGAGTGCGAGGCGTACGTCGTCGAAGCCAACTGCGGAGGTGCCTGGGTGGGTCGCGCGATCCAGGAGCCCGCGCTGGAAGTTGAAGCCGATCCTGGTGAGTATGTCCCGGCAAAGATTCCACATGTCCGCATCAGGTGCTTTGCGTGTGCGGACGATGCCGGTTTGCCAGGGCGCGGTTTTTGAGCGGGCAGCCGACACCCAAGGCACAAGGCGTGCCCGCAGATCGGTCAACACGGGGTCTAAACGTGCGCGGGTCATGCCCGGCTCATATTCGTCGAGCAAGACGTCATACGGATCGGCGGTGCTGTCCAATGCGCTGGCGGTTTGGCGCAGCAGGCTTACGGTTTCTGCCAAACAATTGCTCAAGAGTCTGAAGTCATTTTTGTCGCGCGCTTCTTCCCAGGCGCCTGCGGAGCGTGAACGTGCGCTGGCAAAGGCGCGGACCAGATCAGCAGGCAATGCCATCTCGGCTTGGCGAAGCTCTCGCAGAATGTGGATCTCCCGTTGCCACCGATTGAAGGGCTCAATCTCGATGGCAACTTCTTCGATGAGATCGCCGAGGTGATCGGAGGTCAGGAGGCCATGGCGCGCCGCTTCGAGG
>JANOFD010000084.1:0-5566 GCA_031413455.1 Rhodobiaceae bacterium | reverse complement strand
ATGGGTGTTTCGTTCGTGGGTTCGGCTGTGTTGGGGTTCTTGCTGGCGCTGGTTTTGGAACGGCTGGACAATGGCTTTCGTACCGGCATGGAAATCGAGCGGGTGCTGCGGCTGGCCAACCTGGCGGTCGTACCTATGCTGCCGCGGGCGAAGGTTGTCGCGGATCGCATCGTGCACAAACCGCTGTCGGCGTTCAGTGAATCGATACGTTCGCTTTATTCGGCGTTGCAGTTGTCCAATGTCGACCGGCCTCCGAAAGTAGTGTTGGTGACGTCTTCGATACCGAATGAGGGGAAGACCTCTATTGCCGTAAGCTTGGGCCGGCTGGCGGCGAAATCAGGACAGCGGGTGATTTTGATCGACGCCGATTTACGGCATCCCAGCGTCGGAGCGCAGTTTTCGCCGCGGGCACCTGAAGCGGGTCTGGTAGAGGTTATCGCGGGTAAGCGCGCCCTGGAAGACGTTGTGCGCCGGGATCCGATTTCGCCGCTGGTGTTTGTGCCAGTGGCAGCACCTCCGGCCAATCCCGCCGACTTGCTGGCATCGCGGTCGATGAAGGCCCTGATTGATTTTTTACGGGGACATTTTGACTTGGTGATCATTGATGCGGCGCCGGTGCTGCCTGTCTCGGACACGCGGTTGATTGCACGGCTGGCCGACAAAGTGATCTATGTGGTGCATTGGGATTCAACGCCGCGCGAAGCCGTTATGGGCGGGGTGAAATTGTTGCGCGCGGCCAATGCCGACATTGCGGGTGTCGTGCTCAATCAGGCCGACATGCGGCGCCACGATCTCTATGGATATGGATACACGTCTTACGGCTATGGCAACAAGTACACGAGATACTACGCGGACTGAACCGCTGGCGGTGGGCCTGTTGGCAGCGGTCCTTGGAGCGGCGCTCATCGTCACTGCGGTGCCGCTGGCGATGCCGGCATGGCAATTTGCACAGTCCGAGCCGCGGTATCTGGATGTCGTGAGGGGCAAGCCAGCGGGCATGCTTGAGCTGGACGCGCTGACGCGTTCTCTCAGAGCGTCGTCATCGCGGGCGGATTTGAGCAGGGCTGCCTTTGTGCAAATGGTGGCGGCGCAACAGTTGGGGTTGAAGTCGTTCCGGGCGCTTTCGCGGCTTATGTCGGCGCGGCGCGATTTGCGTCTGGGGCTGGCTGCGGCGCCGTCGGATGCCTATGCGTGGACGCGGCTTGCAGTGGCCGAGCTTGAACTTGGAAAGCCTCGCGAGGCTGCGGCGGCTCTGGCGATGGCGCTGCAGCTGGCGCCGTCAGAGCGCGGCTTGACGGCGTTGCACTTCGACCTGGGTGTGGTGTTGTGGGGACAGCTCGATCAAAGGGCGAAGCTGTCCATCGCGCAGCGGCTGAGATGGGCGGCGCATGTTCCGGAGTTGGCGCAAGTGGTGGCAGGTAATTCGGCCATGGCGCTCAAGAGCAAAATTACTTCCAGCCCGTGACGGGCTGTGGCGCGATCATCCGCGCGGAATTGTTCACTTCTCAATAACCATCTGCGCAGTTGGTTCTCGTTGCCCGTGACCGTTCTGTGGCATCCAGGCCGGGCGGACGGCGGTTGTTTAACCGAGTGGTAGGCTGTGGAGTTTAGGTTGGCGGCACTTGGGGACAGGTAACGTTCCGGGCGTTTGCGTGCCCGCGGCTTTGGAATGGGGACATACATGCACGGCCGCGAACGGCGCATAGACAAACGCTATGTTGTTGGAAGTCTGATGCTCGAGATCAGCGGCGTGCAGTGTGAAACACGTGATGTGTCGCGCCGCGCGGTCGCGATCGTCCAGAGACCGGGCATCGACTATCTGCGGTGCCCGGGGCCGGCCTGGTTCCGCTCGGAACGGCATGGCGGGCTCAATCAGCAGGTTACGCGGCTGCATTTCATGTCCCAGCGCGCGGGGTTCGTGGTTTTGGGATACGAGGTTGATGCCGCAGACTGGGAGGTACGGTTAGCGGCCCACGACGTGCGGTCGGATATGGTAGCACTCGAAGACGTGTTCGGGTGATCTGATGGCTAATGCGCAACTCAGTATTCTTTTGTCGTCTGTCTCATCGCCGATTGTCTTCGACGCAAGGCCAAACAAGGATTGGGCGGAAGCAACGCCGTTCTTCAAACATGGACTGCTGAAAAATTCGATTCTATTGAAAATCGGGGAGGGGGAAGCCGGGTTACAAACAAAACTTTTTTTGCCGTTTGACAATAACCGGGCGACGCGAGGCGGCGTGTCGATGATATGTCAACCGTCCATGTCAAAGCAGGACCTTGAAGCATTTTTCGGCACGCAATTGGGTGGAGAGGCAATCAAACACGATATTCGGAAATTTGAGATTCTGGCGAACACCCCCAGTTTTTCCCCGTTTTTGTTACGCGATGCGTTCGAGCGTTCCGGGGTTGAGGCCGATGTCAGGTATTTTCAGGTCAGCGACAGCGAAGTTGCCGAGCTAAAACAGATTTTGAAGGGGAAGCTGAAGCCTTTGGCGGCCATGGCTCTTCCGAGTGCAGCCAGCGGGGTGGGCAATGAGAAACTCGATGTGCTGGTGAACAAATTGTGGGAATTGAACGATCCCGGTTTTTTGGCGCCGTTTGCACAGGCTTTGAAGATCCCGGATGGTGAGATCACGGAGGTCTTGTACGGCTGGATCGGCGTTTCATATTTCAATCGCGAGTTTTCCAAGCGTCAGGTAGCGTTGCGGGCGCTCGCTGAATGGTTGGTGGCCAAACGGCCAAGCTCCGGTGGCGGCCGAGAGGACATTACCGCGCAGTACGAATTCGATATGAAGATGGTGCGGGAGCGGATTCGGGCGGCTTGGTCGGCGGCAGGTGAGATTTTCGACCGGTTCAATTCGTCGTATGACCGGCTAATTCAAGACAGCGACGCGACGCTATTCGTTGAGTACCTTAAGGGCGCGCGGAAGGACTTTCTTTCGCTGGGCGTGCATCTCGCTTTCATCGAACAGGCACTATGCATATTCGATGCGATTGCAAAACAAAGACACAGTAGTCAGCTGAGCCATGAATTGCTTCACGATTTGGCCCTCTCAATGAGAGGCGTGCTCAAGGATGGCAGCGGGCAGGCGGCCGCCTAGCGAACCAGTGTGAGTTTCCTCACGCGCGGCGGGGACAGGTTGGGCGTGCGTCGGCTGATGAATTCGGGGATGGCGCGGCGCAGCAGGCGCAGGGCAGCCTCTTCGTCGTGGGCGGCGGTTGCACTTTCGAGCCCATCGATCTCGCGTGCCAGGATTTGCATGACGCCCGCGCGTGGGGCGGCGAGCATGAGACCCGGATGCGGGCTTTGCACGAGTTGTTCGCGGGCGTGCAGCAGTTCTTCGTGGAGTTTTTCGCCGGGGCGAAGGCCTACGAATTTGATCTGGATGTCCTGGTCCGGGCGCTTGCCGGCGAGGCGGATCATCTGGCGGGCGAGGTCGACGATTTTCACCGGTTCGCCCATGTCGAGCACAAAGAGCTTGCCGCGATAATCGTCGTCTTTGGCGCCCGACACCGAGGCCTGCAGTACCAATTGCACCGCCTCCGGAATGGTCATGAAATAGCGGGTGATGTCGGGGTGCGTGACCGTGACGGGGCCGCCGGACGCGATTTGCTTCTGGAACAAGGGCACGACTGAGCCTGTTGAACCCAGCACGTTGCCAAAGCGCACGGTGACAAAGCGGGTGCGTCCGCCTTCCATGTCGAGCGACTGCGCGTAGGCTTCGGCGAGGCGCTTGGTGGCGCCCATGACGTTGGTGGGGTTGACGGCCTTGTCGGTCGAGATCATGACCATGGCGGTGACACCATGACGCACGGCTTCGTCGGCGACATTGCGGGTGCCGATAACGTTGGTGCGAATGCCTTCGAGCGGGTTTTGCTCTACCATCGGCACGTGCTTGTATGCGGCAGCGTGGAAGACGATTTCCGGGGCCTCACGCGCGAAGGCGAAGGCGACGCTGCGCTTGTCGCGCACGTCGCACAATACGGCCGAGCGCGGAACTGCGGGGTGGCTCTGCGTGAGCTCCTGGTCGATGGCGTAGAGATTGTATTCGCAATTGTCGAGCAAGGTCAGGTGGGCGGGCGCGAAGGTGGCGAGCTGGCGCACGAGCTCGGCGCCGATCGAGCCGCCGGCGCCGGTGATCAACACCCGCCTGCCGTCGATGAGGGCACGCATGGCGCTGCGGTCGAGGCGCTTTTGCGGCCGGTGCAGCAGGTCTTCCAGCGCCACGGGTTTGACTTCGGCGGGGCCTTGCTTGGCGTCGTGGATTTCGGTCGAGCCCGGCAGGCGGCCAAGTGCTACGCCGCGCTCAGACGTGAGGGCGAGGATTTGATCCTTTTTGCTTTGTGTCAGACTTTCGTCGGCGATGACGAGGCGCTGAACCGGGTGGCCCGCATTCTCGAGCTGCGCGAACAACGCCTCGAGTTCATCAAGGGTGCCGACCACGGGTGCGCCCTGGACTTCGCGGTTCAGCCAGTAGGCCGAGGGGGCGATGAGGCCTTTGACCTCATAGGGGGAGTGGCGGTCGCGCATCGTTTCGCGCACGAAGCTTTCAGCGCGGGCGCCCACGCCGACGAGATAGACCGGAATGCGCGGGCCGCGGTTGATTGAGACGCGGTCGAGGCCGCCTTCCTGGATGGCGCGCAGCAAAATGCGCGGCGCGGCGAGGAATGCGGCCAGGAAAACGAAGGCGAGGAAGATGCTGGAGCGCGGCAGGTCGGCGCCGCGGCTGGCGAGAAAGGCGAAGGGCAGGAAGAACACCACGGCGAGGCCCGCGCTGCGCACGATGGTCATCAGGTCGCGGAATGAGGTGAAGCGCCAGACGCCTTTGTGGAGGTTGTTGGTGACGAAGACCATCGAGGAGACGATGGTGAAGGTGAGCGTCGACCAGAGGTAGAAGTCGGGGTCTTTGGTGCCCGCCCAGCGGAAGCCCTGGCCGAAGGCAAACCACAGCGCCAGGAAGAAGGCCGCGGCGGCCGCGCAGGTGTCGTGGGCCAGGACCAGTGCGCGCGAACCGGAGCCGTCGCGCGCGATATTCCACAGATTTTTCAAACGATTGCGCCTCAACTCGATCACACCCACACCCGAACCAACAGGCGGGACGCAATCCGCCTGTGACACCCTCGCAACCCCCCGGTCCGCGAAGAAGAGAGGTGGAAGGTCGACTGATTCGGGGGGCGGGGGCAACGGCGAGGGGAAGTTGCGCACAGGGCAGGAGAGGGGGTGGGGGTTGTGGGGGGATTGTGGTGGGGCGTCTATCAACTACTGTGCCGGAAATGCGTACCGCGTCTGTCCAACTCAAGTCTGAGAATTCCGTCGAACGCGATGTGTCCGCCGGAGCAACGGTGCGGCAGCATGTTTTGATTGTTGGCGGACTGGCAGCGTCGTTGACGAATTTTCGCGGCCCGTTGATTAAGGCGATGCTTGCTGCGGGACATCGTGTCACCGCTGCTGCGGGTGATGATGACGCGCAAGTCGCGAAAACTCTGCGCAGTTGGGGCGCTGAGTTCGAGCATGTGAAGCTGGCGCGAGCGGGCATGAATCCCATTGCGGATATCGGGTCGATCC
>JANOFD010000083.1:0-5323 GCA_031413455.1 Rhodobiaceae bacterium | reverse complement strand
CAGGCTCGACCGTTCGAATTCAAAGCGACGACAAGATAAGACGTGTCATTCTCTGCTCCGGCAAGGTCTATTACGACGTGCTGGAAGAACGGGAAAAACGTGGCATCGACGACATCTACTTGCTGCGCGTCGAACAGTTTTATCCGTTCCCCGCGCGCTCGCTCGTCGCCGAACTCGGCCGCTTCAAACAGGCCGAAATGGTCTGGGCACAGGAAGAGCCAAAAAATATGGGCGCATGGACGTTTATGGAACCAAATCTGGAATGGGTTTTGACGCGCGTTGGCGCCAGAGTAACGCGTGCGCGTTATGCCGGTCGGCACGCAGCCGCGTCGCCCGCCGCCGGGCAAGCAAGCCGTCATCAAGCAGAACTCAAAGCGCTGCTGGATGACGCCCTTTCTCTTTGAGAAGATGAGCAGATAAATGACGACTGAAATTCGCGTGCCCGGACTAGGGGAATCGGTGACAGAGGCAACCGTCGCCAAATGGCTCAAAAGCCAGGGCGATTCTGTTCGCGCCGACGAACCATTGGTCGAGCTGGAAACCGACAAGGTCACCGTCGAGGTCCCGGCCCCCAGCGCTGGCGTGCTGTCAGAAATTCGTGTTGCATCCGGGACCACCATCGCTGTTGGCGCGATCCTCGGCATGATCGGTGAAGGCGCGGACGTGTCGGCAGCGCCGCCGCCAAAACCGCAACCACTTCCTGCGGCGCCTGTGGCGAAACCAACTGCACCGGTCCTCAGCCCGTCGGCCCGCAAGATTGCAGAAGAAAACAAAATCCCCCCCCAAACAGTCTCAGGAACCGGACGAGATGGCCGCATCATGAAGGGCGACGTACTTTCCGCCATCGAAGCCAGGGCCAGCGCACCCAAACCCGTCTACACGCCACCCTCTGGCCCCAGGCCGCAAGCCGTGCGCGAAGAGCGTGTGCCGATGTCGCGTCTGCGCAAGACCATAGCTCTGCGCCTCAAGGAAGCACAGAACACAGCGGCGATGCTGACGACCTTTAACGAGGTCGACATGTCGTCCGTCATGCATCTGCGCACGGCGCACAAAGACTCATTCGAAAAGCGCCACGGTGTCCGCTTGGGCTTTATGAGTTTCTTCGTCAAAGCCTGCATTTTGGGCTTGAAAGAAATTCCGTCTGTCAACGCTGAAATCGAAGGCGATGATCTCGTCTACAAGAACTACTACGACATCGGCGTCGCCGTCGGTACCGAACGTGGCCTTGTCGTGCCTGTCGTGCGTGGCGCCGACGAACTCTCGCTCGCCGATATCGAAAAGCGCATCAACGACTTCGGCCTGCGCGCCCGCGACAACAAACTGAAACTCGAAGAACTCCAGGGCGGAACTTTCACCATTTCAAACGGCGGCGTCTACGGCTCCCTGATGTCAACGCCCATCCTCAACGTGCCGCAATCGGGCATCTTGGGCATGCACAAGATCGAACAGCGCCCTGTCGCCATCGAAGGCAAGGTCGAAATTCGCCCGATGATGTATTTGGCGTTGTCCTATGATCACCGCATCGTCGACGGCAAGGAAGCCGTGACCTTTCTTGTTCGCGTCAAGGAATGCCTCGAAGCGCCGGAACGCATGATTTTGGAAGTATAGATGAGCGATCTCTACGATGCGGTAGTCATCGGCGGCGGCCCCGGTGGCTACAATGCTGCCATCCGCTTGGGCCAACTGGGCAAACGCGCGCTTTGCATTGAAAAACGCGGCGCGTTGGGCGGCACTTGCCTCAACGTCGGCTGCATTCCCTCAAAGGCGTTGCTGCGCGTTTCCGAACTCTACGAGGAAGCCAAAGACCACTACGGCGCACTTGGCATCAAAACAAACGGTGTCAGCTTTGATCTCGCCGCCATGATGGCCCACAAGGACAAAACCGTCGACGGTCTGACCAAGGGCGTTGAATTCCTCTTCAAGAAAAACAAAGTCGAATACGCTGTCGGCGCCGGCGCCTTCGCAGGCGGCAACAAGGTGGAGATTCGTACCAACGACGGCACCACCCGCACCGTCGAGGCGAGATCAATCATCATCGCTACCGGTTCGGAAGCAACACCTCTGCCTGGCGTCACCGTCAACGAAGAGGACATCGTATCGTCCACCGGCGCACTGACACTCAAAAGCGTGCCCAAGCGCCTGCTGGTCATCGGTGCCGGTTACATCGGCCTCGAAATGGGCTCAGTCTGGCGCCGCCTGGGTGCCCATGTCACCGTCGTCGAATTCCTGGACCGGATCACGCCCGGTCTCGACGGTGAGGTCGCAAAAAACTTCCAGCGCATTCTGGCCAAGCAGGGCATGGTCTTCAAACTGGGTGCGAAAGTCGTCGGCGTTGATCGCAAAAACGGAGCTTTGCAGGTCTCCGTCGAACCCGCCGCCGGTGGTCCCCGCGAAATCATCGAAACCGACATCGTCCTCTCCTCAATCGGCCTCCGTCCGTACACGCAAGGTCTGGGCTTGGACAAAGTTGGCCTGAAAACCGACAACAAAGGCCGCATTCCCGTCGACAAACACTACGCGACCGCAACCCCGGGCATCTACGCCATCGGCGACGTCATCGAAGGCCCAATGCTCGCGCACAAAGCCGAGGACGAAGCGGTGGCCTGCGCCGAAATCATCGCGGGCCAAGCAGGCCATGTGAACTACGACGCCATCCCCGCCGTCGTCTACACCCATCCCGAAGTCGCCACCGTCGGCAAGACCGAGGAAGAACTCAAAGCCGCTGGCATCGCCTACAAGGTCGGCAAGTTCCCCTTCGCTGCCAACTCACGCGCCCGCGCCAACGCGACGACGGACGGTTTCGTCAAAATCCTGGCCGACGCCAAAACCGACCGCGTGCTCGGCGTCCACATGATTGGCCCCGAAGTCGGCAACATGATCGCCGAAGCCACCCTCGCCATCGAATTCCAGGCCGCCGCCGAAGATATCGCCCGCACCTCCCACGCCCACCCAACATTGACCGAAGCCGTCCGCCAAGCCGCCATGGCCGTCGGCGGTTGGACGATGCAGATGTGAGCGGACCCGCCTGCAAAACACTCAGCGTTTCCATCCGCCGCGCCTGCGCCGACGAACTTCAAACCTGCGCTGAACTTTATGAGGTCAGCGGCAACGCGGCCTTCACCTGGCGACCGAAAAACTGGTTCCGCGCCGCCGACTTCTTGCGCATGACAAAATCCGAAGAAGTTTACGTCGCCGAATCGCGCGGCGCGATTCTGGGACTCATGTCTTTCTACCGCCCGCAAAACTTCATTCACTGCCTCTACATCGACCCCGCCACCCAAGGCTTCGGCATCGGATCCGCTCTCGTCGAAGCCGCCGACCATATCGCAGGCGGCCCGCTCGCGCTGAAAGTTGACGAAGCCAACACCCGCGCCCGCGAATTCTACCACCGCCACGGCTTCCGCCCCGGCGGCGAAATCGGGATCGACCACGGCGTCAAGTGGCTGCGCATGACAAAGCTCGCCTGAGGCCGCCGGTCTCAAACGGTGTGCCTTGCTCGCGTGTCGAGCTTTGGCCACAATTGCAACGTATCGAACTCCGTTGGGGTCCTTACGGACATACGAATATGTGGCAGCCTAGAGCGCTCGGAATTCTCATTGGTTGGTCGGCGGCGGCATCACTTGCCCTGTACTTCGGATCGGACGACATGATCAAAGCAGGTCTGTTCGGCGAGGCGTGCAAACAATACGGCGTTGCCTCATGGAGTTGCGGCGCCCTCCCGAATATCGTCGTTTGGCTGCCCGAAACCTTCGTCTACTTCTTGGCGCTGCCCTTCACCTACGACAGCAGCGAGGACCTGCTCGGCGCGGGCTTCTTGTTCATGGCCATGGGCTCATCGGTCGCCTACGCGATCGCACTTGTGGCGGTGAACTACTGGATATGCAAACTCAACTCGCTCTAGCGAATTGACCGTCAGCGGCCGGCCTTCGCCCGCGGATGCGCGCTCTCGTAGACTTTCAGCAGATGTGTCTCGTCGACCGCCGTATAACGCTGCGTTGTCGATAGCGACGCGTGCCCCAGCAATTCCTGTATGGCCCGCAAATCGCCGCCTGCCGCCAGCAGATGCGTCGCGAACGCGTGGCGCAGCGCATGGGGCGTCGCAGACTCCGGCAACCCGAGCACGCGCCGCAAATGCTGCATCAAGCCTTGCACGATGCGCGGATGCAGCCGCTTGCCGCGCGCCCCGTAAAACACCGGGTCGTCGCGCACCGCCCCGAACGGACACATCTTCACATAGGCTTCGATCGCATCCCGGGCTTCGGGCAGTATGGGGACGACACGCTGTTTGTTGCCCTTGCCCGTAATGACCAGAGCCTCCGGCAACGGCAGAGCCCCTCGATTGAGCCCTAGAGCTTCCGAGATACGCAATCCCGCACCGTAAAGCAGCGTTAGCATCGCCACATTTCGCGCCGCAATCCAGGGCTCACTGCCAATGATCTCCGCCTCTTCAAGCAACGCCTGCGCCCCATCAATTGACACCGGCTTGGGAACCGACGGCGGCAATTTCGGCGGCCGCACACGGCGGATGGCAATGTTCTCAACCAGGTTTTGCTTTTGCAGAAACATGTAAAATGTTCGCAACGCCGACACCGCGCGCGCAACACCATGCGCCCCCAATCCATCTTCGCGCCGCACCGCCAGCCACCCGCGCACATCGGATGGCGTCACGTGTTTAAGCGCATCAAGGTCAACCGTCTCACCGCGATGCTGCAGCAAAAACTTCAAAAAATCGCCAACATCATAAGTGTATGCTTCGACGGTGAGCGGAGACAGCCGCCGCACATGCACCATCTGTTCCCGCCATGCATTGAGCGCGCCGACGCCGTCCATCAACGCGTCTCATGAACGAAGAACGACTCACACGAAGCAACGAAGACACGAAATAGGAATGGTGCGCGAAGCGCGCCTGAATCATGTTCCGTGCGGCAAAGGCGAGTTTCTTCTTCGTGTCTTCGTTGCTTCGTGTGAATCATTTCTTTCTTACGTCCGCGGCACGGATTGTCCGGTCTTCGCCCAATCCGCCAGAAAGGCCGCCAGCCCCTTATCCGTCAGCGGATGATCAATCAGCATCTTGAAAATGTTCGGCGGCAAAGTCGCAACATCCGCGCCTGCCTTTGCCGCCTGCGTCACATGCAAGGGATGCCTGATCGATGCCGCCAGAATCTCGGTATCAAGCCCCATGTAATTGTCATAGATCTCGCGAATGTCGCTGATCAGCAGCATGCCGTCTTCGCCGATATCGTCCAGCCGTCCAACAAATGGTGAGATGAATGTCGCCCCCGCTTTCGCCGCCAACAGTGCCTGATTGGCTGAGAAGCACAAC
>JANOFD010000082.1:0-2338 GCA_031413455.1 Rhodobiaceae bacterium | reverse complement strand
TTGACTTTGTGAACCGTGACTTTGAGGCTCGACTTCGTCCACCTTCTGAGTGCGGCCTGCTGTTGCGTGGAGTTGTTATACGAGTATACCTCCATCAGAACGTCGCCGTCGGGCAGGCGACCAATAACCTCATTGCCGTTCATTTTTTTCGTATCGGCGCAATTCGTGTCAACGGAGTAAGCCTGACCGTATTCACCGAATGTATTTTGTCCCCCATCGTTGGGGATCTCGCCTGACACCGACACCTCAACAATCAATCTTGTATCGTTGGCCCAGAACACGCCCCGAACTTTGTTTCCGCCCGAACCTAGTTTGCAAATGCCGCCGCCAATTTTCGAAATAGTGACAATGTCGTCGTCATTGTAGTTTGCGATCATCGCGACGTGTTTTCCGTCAGGCGAAATCGTCAACCGGCTGATCATTGAATGGGCGCCGTATTCTGCTGCGCCTGGCTTGGCCGATGCGAGCGAAACGGCACCCGCAAAAACGATTGTCGTGGCTGCGAAGATGGCAGCGATTTTATGGTTTTTCATGATTTCCCCTAGGCTAGTAGAAACTTACTATATTGACGCCCCGTCCACTATGGCACAGTAGCATGAGGACCTGCAAATCGGGTTGATTGCTGGCGCCAGATCGTTGGAATTCTTGATGTGTGGACGTTTTAGTCAGGATTTCTTCTATGCGGATTTGCATTCCTATTTTGCGTTCTTTGGTCAGTCGCTTGGTAATCTGGAGCCTCGTTACAATATCTGCCCTACCCAGAACATCGCAGTTGTACTGCCTTCGCCGGGTAGCGGACATTCGCTTACACGCATGCGGTGGGGGCTTGTGCCTTCGTGGTGGAAAAAAACTCTGAAAGAGTTGCCGGCCACGTTTAACGCGCGCGCCGAAACGGTGGCGGAGAAGCCGATGTTTCGCTCGGCGTTCAAATCCCGCCGCTGCGTCATCCAGGCGTCTGGCACGTTTGAATGGCAAGACGTGAGCGATGGTAAGCAACCTTGGTATTTTACGCCGACGAAAGGCCCGCTACTTCTGATTGCGGGTTTGTGGGAGGTTTGGATCAACCCACAAGCGCCCAGAGAAACCGTACGCTCCACGACGATGATCATCACCGAGGCGAATGAATTCGTGGCGCAGTATCACGACCGGATGCCAGTGCTGCTGAAGCCGGAAGACCTCAGCGATCGGCTTTCAGGGGTTCGGGGCCATGACCTGCTGAAGCCAGCTTCCAACGATGTGTTGCAAGCCCATCCCGTTTCGCGCGCGGTCAATTCGTCCAGGGCTGTCGACAAAATTGGAATCATCGCGAAAGTGGAGATTCAAACGGATCTCATCAGGCGCTGACGCTTTACGACCTGCTTGCGTTTCGCAGCGGGCTTGATTGTGGGCTTGCGCCTTTGAACTTTGGTCTCAACCGGTTCGGCCATCTCAATTCCGAACAAGGCTGCCGCCTGGCTGTCGTCGAGCACTTTTCCTTTGCCCGGTGTTGCTTTAGTCAAAGGGGCACCGGCTGCGGTGTTGGCAAGCAGCTCGTTCTCGTTGACGCCGCGCAACACAAACAAGAGCTCAGGCTGTTTGTCGAGCCTCGCCCCCACGCCATAGAGGGCCCCAGCAACATGCTTGCACATGTCGGCCCAGTCCGGGCAACTGCAGGACAATTTAATTTCGCCGAGGTAGGGAAACAAGCCATCCCCCTCGCGGCTGACGCGGTTCATGACGCCCTTATCAAAGCGTCCTTGTAATAACTCAACCAGGGAGTCCACCGTTCCCGAGCAATCCTTGCAAATGGCCCGCCAGCGATGCGCTGCGACCGGGGCGATGATGATCTTGATGGTGTAGAGTTCGGAGCCCGCGACCAAAGCTTCGATTTTGCCCTTCGATATGTGCAAATCGACGACAGAGCCATTGCGGACATGGGTGCGCCCGCGCGGCAGCCGGTTTGCATAATCGCTGTAGCGTTCGAGATTGTCGCACCACAATTTTCCCCAAACACTCTTGGCAATGATGCGCCCTTCGACATTGACCGGCGAGATAGTTCGCCCTTGTTTTTTGAGTTTGGCGACTTCGCGGTGGGCGTTAGCGCGCCGTTGGGCCACAGACACGTAGGGACGCCATTGGAAAAACCCCATCGACTATCCTTCGCTCATCGCCGCGCCCAGATCTAGCGCCACAAGTTTCAGCAATTCGTCGTTCTTCATCTCGGTCAACACCATGTCAGCGCCGCCACTGAGAAAGTCACCGGCCAGTCGCTGTTTCGACTCGATCGCTGGAAAGTCAAGCGCCAATCAATACCAAAAAGTCGAAGGTGACACAGCTTGAAGAAGAAGAAGACGATGAT
>JANOFD010000081.1:0-1329 GCA_031413455.1 Rhodobiaceae bacterium | reverse complement strand
GCGGCTGCAAGTGAGAGGGCGCCACCGGCCGTTTGGGTGAGTGCTTGGCGGCGGGTCAGTTTGGTGTCGGTCATTGTTTTCTCCAGTTTCAAGTCCCTTGAACGGCTAATTTAATGGGCCATACTACGTTTGCGAAGCGCTTAGTTGTGCATAACCGGGCGTTTGAGTGTGAGCTTCGCTATGATTCCGGCTGATTCGTGGCGGACCGGACGCTGCCTCGAGCACTTATTTGAGAGGGGCCTCGCATGTTCGAGAATTTCGGTTCAACTTTTGTCATTTTTTTCCTGGTTGCCGCAATCATTTTGGTGTTCCGGGCGATTAAATTCGTTCCGCAGGGCTATGAATGGACGGTCGAACAGTTCGGGCGCTACACGCGCACATTGAAGCCGGGTTTGGGATTCATCAATCCGTTCTTCGACCGGGTCGGGCGGAAGATCTCGATGATGGAGACAGTGCTCGACATCCCCAGCCAGGAAGTTATCACCAAAGACAATGCGCAAGTGACGGCAGACGCGATTGCGTTCATTCAAGTCGTTGATGCGGCGCGCGCGGCCTATGAAGTCCTGGACTTGAACCGGGCGATTGCGAATTTGGCGCTGACCAACGTACGCACCGTGATCGGATCGATGGATCTGGACGAGGTGTTGTCCAAGCGCGACGAGATCAACGTGAAATTGCTGCGCGTGATCGATGCGGCGACACAGCCCTGGGGCGTGAAAGCGACACGGATCGAGATCAAGGATCTGTCGCCGCCGGCCGATATTACGGAGTCGATGGCGCGGCAGATGAAAGCCGAGCGCGAGCGGCGTGCCGAAGTGCTGACGGCCGACGGTCAGAAGCAGGCGGCCATTTTGCGCGCCGAGGGTTCCAAGCAGGCGGCGATCCTTGAGGCCGAAGGGCGGCGGGAAGCGGCTTACCGCGATGCCGAGGCGCGGGAACGGTCGGCGGAAGCGGAAGCGAAGGCAACTTCGATGGTGTCGGAAGCGATCGGCAAGGGTGACGTGCAGGCGATCAATTATTTCCTGGGTCAGAAATATATCGAGGCCTTCAAGGAACTGGCGATGGCGCCCAATCAGAAATTTGTCGTGGTGCCGATGGAAACGGCGGGGCTGTTGGGGTCGATTGCCGGGATCGGCGAGTTGGCGAAGCTTGTCAGTGAGAAGAATGCGGCAGTGGTCAGCCAGCGTGGCAGCGGTTCGGTTCCCGTCACGCGTTGACGCGGGTTCTGGCAATAAAGGTGGTTCAGACGATGGAAATTTTGAACGCGGTGTTGTTCGATATCGGGCCGTATCATTGGCTGGCGCTGGCGGCGCTGTTGATTGCCATCGA
>JANOFD010000080.1:0-3051 GCA_031413455.1 Rhodobiaceae bacterium | reverse complement strand
GAGCCGTGTGACCGGCGGCCCCGGCAACGTTTCGCTTGACAATGCCCGGATGCGGTCGATGCCACTGAGGCCCATAAACCAATCCGGCGGAACCAGGCCGCGGACCGGTTCGTTCAGGATGTCGAATGAAGTCATGGTCCTGATCGTCTCCAGCGGTCATTGAAGGCGCCGCACGAGCGAGCCATTAACGTCGACACGATACCCGGCTCCGAACGTCTTGTCACCCGAACATACCGGCGCCTCGACAAAGGATATGATCTGTGTGCTCGGTCGAAAGCACGGGCGCCGCATTGGCGGTGGCGGCTGACGGACCGTAACCGCCAGAAATATAAGCTATGGGAAATTTGTTTTCATTTTGTTCTTGACTGTTGAATTTGCACTGCCTATAGGTGGCGACCGGCTGCCGATTGCGAGGTGGCGCACAATGCAAAGCCTGCAGAGCTGGAAGCCGGTCCACACTTCGATCAAATTCCCAATCATGAGATAGACCATGCTGAACAACCAACCGCCTTCAAATCCGGAAAATAGCGAATGTAAAACACCCCCTGTTGGTGTCACATCTTCGGCGCAGGAAACGCAGAATTCTGCGGCAAATGGCGAAGGCCCACCTTCAAAAGTGTCACCGGAAAATGAGACAGTGTCACCGGCACTGTCACGCAGGGCCAACACCACCCGCCACCCCGACAAGGACGAGAATTTCTTCGAGGCCCTGGCCATGGGGGCGCCGGTGGTCGAGGCGTGCCGTATCGCGCAGTATACGCGCCGTGTGGTCTATTTGTGGCGGGACCAAGACAACGCGTTCGCTGCTGCATGGACGAACGCGAAGTCCTTCGCGCTCGAAAATCTGGAGGAAGAGGCCGACCGGCGCGGGTTACACGGTTTTGACGAAGCTCAGGTGCGCGGCAAGCAGGTGTACCAGCGGCGAAAATACTCCGACCGTTTGCTGCTGGCCCGGCTGAGAGCCTTGTGTCCCCAACGCTACGGCGAAGGCAAGTTGATGGCGGCCGCGAACAAGCCGGACAAAATGGAATTCGTTGTGAGACATCATATCGGCGATCTTCTGACCAACGAATGGCTGAATAAAATGCTCGCTGCAGCGCGGCTGACGGAAGATGAAATTCCGCCGCACCTTCTCAAATTCTTCAAGGCGAAAAGCCCGAAGGAACGATTGCTTCCAGACGAGCTTGTGTCTGAAGGCTGGTGGGATGCGCCGAGGTGATTCTTGGCAAAGAACTAGGAAGGGCCGCCGAAGAGGGCGCGGTAGATGAGGCCGCCCAGCCACAGGATCAGTGTCAATACGACGACGCGTGTGAACAGCGTCATCATGGCCAGAGCGATGGCGGTGTCGCCCACCAAGAGCGCAAAGATCGCCGAGGGTTGAGCGACGCCAATTGCGGCGGTGGCGGTGTCCAGAAACATAAACTTGAAGGTGCCTGCGGCTTCGACAAAACCGTTGACCCACTCGGGCGTGAAAATAACCATTACCCCCAGCACGACAAAAGACAGGAAGAACGAGACGATGCTCCGCCACGTCTGCCACATGAAATGACCCAAGCCCTGCATGGTACTTACCCCATTTGAATGCTGCTGGCGCTGATGGTCAGGGCTACCCTGTCAGGAGTCAAGGCGATGGGCTGCGGTCTACACTGGCCGGCACCATCGGAACCGGGGCTGAAGCCACAAAGGTTAAAGTTGCGCGCGAAAATGTCGCGCAAGCAGGCTGCGCCCAATTTATGGACATGCGTAAATGCGGTGAGACGAAAACACCTGCAGCGATGGAGCAAACAATCAGTTTGTTGCGGCTCGAAAGATGGAAAGACCTTTTTCTTCCAATGATGAAAATGCTTGCGCCTAAAATACGTGCATGTTCGCTTGTCACAGCTGACAGTTTTTTCACTTCCAAATTGGTTCTGCGGCTCTACGCTGAGCACATGGAAAATCGCACGAACGGATTCGACTCCGTCACTTTGTCCATCGCGCATGGAATGGAATACCCGGTTCACCGCTTTTGAGGTCCGGGTCACAGACATGACGCTCTGCGTGTCATATCATTGTCAGATATTGAAACTAAGCTTGTCCGTAACTACGTCCGGGATGAATGTCCCGGTTGGGGAGCCCCGGCTATGAATGACAGGATCTTTGTACCCGCGTTAGCAGATCGTCGGCTCACGCCCTTTTATGACGCTACGGTTTCGCTGATGACTTGCGAGCGGACGTGGCGGCGCGCCTTCGTCAGGCAAATTGCGCCGGAGCCGCGGGACGTAATTCTCGATGTCGGTTGCGGTACGGGAACGCTTGCCATCATGTTGAAGCAAGCCTGCCCTTCGGCTTCGGTGTACGGCACCGATCCCGATCCGGAAGTTCTGTCACGCGCCGAACTTAAAGCGCGCGACGCGGGGGTGCTGGTGCACCTGTCGCAAGGCGTTGCGGGAGGTGCCGCGTCCGTGGCTAATGCGAACCGCCCCAACAAGCTGGTTTCGAGCTTGATGCTGCACCAAATTCCACTTGAAGGGAAGCGCGAGGCGCTGGCCAGCGCTTTTGCGGCGTTGCGTTCAGGCGGCGAACTCCACGTGGCGGACTATGGCGAGCAAAAATCACCGCTGATGAAATTTGCTTTCAGGCAGGTTCAGGCTCTCGATGGCATGTCCAACACCCAGCCCAATGCCGATGGAATACTTCCGCAGCTGATGTGTGACGCTGGATTTTCCCAGGTGCAAGAGAACACCGTCATTCCGACGCCGACGGGTTCGATTTCGCTCTATTCCGCAGTCAGGCTTTAATCATTTTGCTGAGCCCCAGTAATTGTAGCCCGCAAAACGGGGGGTGCCCGGCAAATACATGGTTTCCATTTTTTCGATTTCGAAGCCGCCTTCGCGAATGAGTTCCGGTATGGCCCGTCCGACGTGACAGCCGCCGCCGATCACCTTCCACAGTGGCGTGATCCGGCCCGCGCTGCACAAATCGGTCGAACTGCTCCTCACCGATGGCAGCAGCAGCAGCAGCAGCAGCAACTGCTCCTCCTCTTCCCCTTCCTCCTCCACCAGCGTATTG
>JANOFD010000079.1:0-2314 GCA_031413455.1 Rhodobiaceae bacterium | reverse complement strand
GAACCGGCTAGAGGTTTGCCGAACCAGAATCTCTTGCGCGCCGTTGGCGCGCCTTCTCTTCTTCTTTGCGGCTTTGCGTGAGTCCCTTTCTTCCTTAGGACTCAATCCTGCAACAGGCGCCCCCGTTCCAGCCAACGCGCGCAATCCGGCGGCAGTTCGCGCAGCGCCTTCTCCTCATAGAGCCGCACATCGTCGTCCGTCAGCAATTCGCGCCAGCGCCCCACTTCGCCTTTGTGCAAGAACGCCCGCGCGCCGCCTTCCCACGCCCGTGCCGCCTCAGGCATCAAAGTGTCCCCATCGCGCTGCATCGCACCAAACGAGCCGGCGGCGATCAGCTCCGGCCAATTAGGTTCCGGAATTGAAATGTCCAAAAACTTCGCAAGCCGCCGCATCTCGCGCGGCAAATCTGTCTTGAGGTCGGCATAGTGAACCAGCAAAACATTGTCGCGCCCGCGCTCATCCCAAAAAGACTTCTCGAAGGTGAAAAAGTTCAACGGCGACAACGGGCAGCGCGTCTGTCCCCACGGCACCTCGTTGATCCAGTCGAGAAAGAACCCACGAAAGTCGCCGTCGACCCGTGGATAGGCAAAGCCAATGGAAGGATCGCCAAGCCCAATGCGGTCCATGTCTGCAAGCGCCGCCTCGGTGAACTTCGCCGAGTGATTGAGAAACGACAAACACGCATCGCGCCCGTCGCGCGCCACATGGACGTATTTCACGCCCTCATAGAGCGGCAAAGCATCCAGTGGCAAATGGCTTTTGATACTGCGCCGGTGCGTTTGCGCCTCGAGCTGCGCCAGCACATGCTCCGCCCCCGGACCAAAGCGCCGGTCAAGCCACGGCGACACCTCGCTCAAGGGCCGCGGCGCCGCCGATTGAAACACCAGCATCGAAACCAGCCGCTGCGTCCACGTCGTCCCGCACTTCGGATAAGTCGCAATCACAATATCATCCGCCCGCGGACGATAATGATCCCAATGCGCGCTGTCATAGGCGAAGGCGCGATACGAACGCGAGGGCGGACGGACAAGGGCAGGGGGCATGACAATCCTCTCGTCGTTTACGGAGACTGCGGTCCAAAAGATTGAACCACCAAGAACACCAAGGCACTGTGACTAGGCAACGGGATTTGTGACAATCACCGGCCTCATGGTGTCCTTTGTGGTTCAAACTTTCTTAGCACCGCTCTCATGCGTGCAATCTCACAAACGTCGCGGCTTTCACCACACCCCCGTATTTGCCATCGACAGCCACGGCTCCGCCGGCGCCAGCGCCGCCCCGCGCTGCAACAGTTCGATCGAGATATTGTCGGGCGAGCGTACAAAAGCCATCCGCCCGTC
Source organism: Rhodobiaceae bacterium (assembly GCA_031413455.1). Lineage (GTDB taxonomy): Bacteria > Pseudomonadota > Alphaproteobacteria > Micropepsales > Micropepsaceae > SZUA-430. The sequence continues at coordinate 974 of JANOFD010000079.1, read as the reverse complement.
GCGCGGCGGCCGGTTGATGACCACGCCGCAAGCCATCAGCTGCGCGCACGACGCATAGATGTCGTCGACCGCAAACGCCAGATGCCCGAAATTGCGCCCGCCGCCATAGTCGTGCTCGTCCCAATTATAGGTCAACTCGATCTCAGCCTCAGGGCTTTCGGGCGCCGAGAGAAACACCAGCGTAAACCGCCCGCCAGGATTTTCAGCCCGCCGCACCTCTGTCAGGCCAAGCGCCTTGACATAAAAATCGAGCGAAGCCCCAAGATCAGCAACGCGAACCATCGTGTGAAGATATTTCATTGGCAAAAGTCCCTCATCCGTCTCGGTCCGCGAAGTGCGGACCGATCAACCTTCTCCCGCAAGCGGGCGAAGGCGTCACGACGCACTTGCGTCGTGACGGATGAGGGGACACCGCGCCCTCACCGCAACACCACCGTGCGCCGCCCGTTGACGAACACCCGCCGTTCGATGTGCGCCTTCACTGCCCGCGCCAGTGTCTGCGCTTCCAGGTCCTGGCCCAGGCGCACCATATCGCTCACCGTCGCCGCATGATCCACGCGTTCAACCATTTGCTCGATGATCGGTCCCTCGTCCAGATCGTTGGTCACGTAATGCGCCGTCGCCCCGATCAGCTTCACCCCGCGCGCATGCGCCTGCGCGTAAGGGTGCGCCCCCTTGAAGCTCGGCAAAAACGAGTGATGAATATTGATGCATTGCCCGGCCAGACGCTCGCTCGCCGCCGCAGTCAAAACTTGCATATAACGCGCCAGCACCACAAGCTCGGCGCGCTCGCGTTCCATCAGCGCAAACAGCCCCGCTTCGGCCTGCGTTTTGCTCTGCGGGCTCACCGGCTGATGAACAAAGGTCAGCCCTTCACGCTCGACCAGGCCGCGCAGCACCTCATGGTTCGACACCACCGCAGCAATCTCCATCGCCAAACCGCCGGTGCGCACGCGATAAATCAAATCAACCAG
>JANOFD010000078.1:0-18194 GCA_031413455.1 Rhodobiaceae bacterium | reverse complement strand
GCCACAAAAGCTCTGGCCACCAGATCGATCTCAGGTCGACCTGCACGTCCGGAGTCGGGGGCACTGACTCGGCCAGGTACAGCCGCCTTGTATTGTTGCGCTTCAGGGCGACCAGCCGCACACCCGCATTGGCCAGCAACTCGCGCCGCAAAGTCGGCGAAAGTGCCTTGTCGCCCAGTTCATCAAGCGCCAGCACCGCAATTTGTGCCGCAGCCAGACGGTTGACGAGCAGGTCGTGATAGTTCCGTGCCGCCGAAGGGAAATAAATCATCACTTCGGCCAGCATGACAAATAGTGTGGTAAAAAACAGCAATCGGCCCGACAAACTTGAAATCAAGTTCCGGTCCATAAACGCGCGAATTTTATAAACGGTGCCAAACATCGCTGGACCAGAAGATATCACACCATCATGCCGTGTCGGAAAAAGTTCGATGGATTAACCGAACCAGGACAAGACCTTAACCAGCCGCTTGGTACGCGGTGCAAACAACGCCGGTGTGAAATAGGCGCTGGCTGCACGCTTCGAAACCTCACTCAACGTCGGATAGGCGGCAACTGTGCCAGCCATTGCACTCAGCTTCATCTTTTGCCCAATAGCCATCACCCAGGGCAAAATCAGTTCGCCTGCACGTAGGCCAACAATAGTCGCTCCAACCGGCCGCCCCTTCACAACAACAATTTTGGCAAACCCGCGCGTTTCACGCTCGGCCTGCGCCCGATCATTGTCATGCAGGGGCCACCTTGAAATATTGAACTTGAGCCCCCTCTCAACAGCATGGGCTTCTGATGTACCAACATGGGCAAGTTCGGGATCGGTGAATGTGCACCACGGCATCGCAGACAAGTCAGTCTTAACCGGCAGCTTGAACAACACCCGCCGAATAATCAGTCCCGCGTGATATCCGGCAACATGCGTAAACTGCAGGCTTCCGGCAACATCGCCAATTGCAAACACCTTCTTGTTAGATGTCCGCAAACCGGCATCAACTTCAATGCCTTTGCGGGAATATTTGACACCTGCAGCCTCCAGATTAAGCCCGTCAACATTCGCCGAGCGCCCGGCTGCCAGCAACAAATGTGACCCCGAAACGGTTTCCCCACGTCCATTGCTGGTAAAAGAAACGGCGACACCCCCTTCTGCTTTAGCTACCGCAGTCACCATTGCATTTTCGCGAATGACAACCCCCTCGGTCAGCAAAGCAGAGCGAACAACCCCAACCGCTTCAGGATCGTCCTTGGGCATAATCTGTTTGGCTTCCAGCACTGTAACACGTGCACCCAACCGGCGATGCGCTTGTGCCAACTCAAGCCCGATCGGTCCACCACCGATGACGACCAAATGCTCGGGCAACGTTAAATTATCGAACACCGTCTCATTCGTCAGATACGGCGTTTCATTTAGACCGGGGATTGGCGGCTTAAGCGGTGCTGAACCCGTGGCAACAATAGTCGCACGCGCCTTGATACGAAAGTCGCCGGCTTCGACCTCATCAGCAGAGGCAAACCGCGCCTCCGCCTTGATCACCCGCACGCCCAGCTTCTCGAAGCGCTCGACGGAATCATTGGGCTCGATGGCCGCGATCACACCTTTCACGTGGCGCATCACCCGGGGAAAGTCAGCCTTCGGTTCCCCCGCATCAACGCCAAACTCCCGCGCCCGCCGGACGGCATGGGCATGATGTCCAGCGGCGATCAAAGCCTTGGAGGGCACGCATCCATAGTTCAGGCAATCGCCACCCATCTTGTGACGCTCGATCAAGACCACTTTGCATCCCAACTGCGCGGCACCCGCTGCCACCGATAGCCCGCCCGAACCCGCGCCAATGATGCACAGATCGACGTTCAACCGTTCAACCATTGGGAGCCCGCTTCGCCGAAACAGCCCGGTAGACGATGGGAATGAGAGACAAAATAACCAGTCCTGCAATCGGGACGTAAAAGGCAGGCCGCGCCAACAGCCCTAGCAGGCTGAGATCGGGCTGCTCACCGGCGTCAAACAATGCATTGAGGCCGTTTCCGATGCTTGCAAATACAAAGGCACCCGGAATAATGCCGATGAAAGTGGTTGCAACAAAAACAGTCATCGATACGCCTAAGAAGGCTGGCGCAAGGTTGACCAGCCAAAACGGAAACAGGGGCACCAATCGCAGCAGCAACAGGTAACTAAACGCGTTCGCCTTGAAACCATCCTCCATCGTCTTGACCTGTGCGGCAAATCTTTGCCGGAGCGGCTCTCCCAGTGCCGACTTTGCCACAACAAATAAAATGGTCGCGCCAATGGTCGCGCCAATCACGATCCATGCAGCACCAAACACACTGCCGAACAGGAACCCACCCGCAACGCTGAGCACAACGCCCACTGGCAGCGAAAGGGCGGCGACCGCGATGTAAGCTAAAATGAACCCTACTACAGCCTCTGCCTTATGCGCCTGCACCAACGACCGGAGCGTTTCCCGGTTTTCCTTAAGCGCATCAAGCGTCAAATAGGTATTAAGCCCGGAAGCGAAGAACGCCACCAGACCCGCCGCCAGCAACAACAGCGGCAGGAAGCGTGCGAACGAAAACCGGGTTGAACCCGGCGTCTTAGGTGTCTTGTCCATGCCCCTCACTTAGCCTCATTCAGCGACCAGTCATAGTCATAGCCACCTATCGTTTTGATGCCCGCAAGTTTCTTTTTGAGTTCCGGAGCGGCAAAGGCCATCAAATGTTGGATCAGCTCCTGATCGTTGGCACCAAAGTCCGCACGATACCAAGAGTAAATGCGCGACAGGTATACAGCGCCATCGCTCACCCTGACCCCGCGTGGATGATTGATGTAATCGCGCGCGCCCTGCGTCAGCATCAGATCAAGCTCAAGCGCGGTGAAAGGCTTGGTCATTAAGTTCGGGCAGCTGATCGAAGCACAATTGACGGCGTAGTGAACGCGCGGGTCTCGCCAGATTTTCCGCAAAATATCGTGCTCAATATTGTCGAGTGAAAGTTTCCGGCCCTCGATAACGATCATAGATTTCTTCCATGGACCTGAAGAGAAAAGTGCCCCACCAAGCGAGATATCTTTGATCGACTTCACCGGATAGCGATCCAGCACCACATTTATAGTCACGGCGTTGTACAGATTGATCCAGAACGCCCGCTGTTCGTCTGGCTTGAGCGCCGTAACCCTCACTATTTCAAGCGCGGCGATATAGGCCTTCAGCAGCGCCTTGTCCGCTGCACTGACTTTGCCATATCTGACCAAATTGATGTTGGCGTTGGATGGCACGACGTAGCGGCCGAGGAACTGCTGCCAAGGGGAGTGATCAATGGTCATCGTTGCTCGCGGGTCATGGTGTGAAAAAAACTCTGCAATATCTTCGGCGCGAGCTTGTCCCAAGGCCAAGCCAAACACAAAACCGCACAAAGCCAGCAATCGGGCAATTTTATCGATCATTTCGGAATATCGCTCTCTCTGTCACGCTCGCCCTGACACAATTGGCCGCTCACGTGACAGTCACGATCCAGGTAGGAGCGTCGACCCTCATGGCGTCAAGCGATTTGACTTAAAGTCACAAATTCCCTATATGCCCCCTCCGCCAGACTGGAATACAATAAGGAACGCCGCTGTGAAGCGCACATATCAGCCCTCGAAGCTTGTAAGAAAGCGCCGCCACGGTTTTCGCACCCGTTCGGCGACCGGAAATGGGCGTAAAATATTGGCAAATCGCCGCTCGCACGGGCGCAAGCGCCTTTCGGCTTAGCGCCCCAAACACCCAGCGTGCTCGACCCCAGCGCGCCGAAAGTCAAGGTCAAAGTGTCGCGTTTGATCAAGCGGGCCGATTTTCTCCGGCTGGCGAAAGGCCGTAAGTTCGCTACACCCGGCCTTGTGCTTCAAATGGCAGAAGCCACCGATTTACCTGATGTCTTGCGAGTCGGCTTCACAGCCACCAAGAAGATTGGCGGAGCAGTCACAAGAAACCGCGCAAAACGACGCTTGAGAGAAATTGCACGCACCGTCCTGCCCCTTTATGCGAGACAAGGCTGTGACTATGTGTTGATTGCGCGCGACGCAACGCCCACCCGGCCGTTCGTGACATTGATCGAAGATCTCAAACTGGCTCTCCTCAAAGTTCATGGAAGCCGCCCAAGGAAGCCAGAGGAAGCATGACGGCGATGATGTCGGTATCGCACGCGGCAAAACGCTTGGTGCAAGCACCAGTGCATGCCTACAGGTACATAATATCCCCTCTCATCGGACCAGTGTGCCGGTTTCAACCAACGTGTTCGGCCTATGCGCTTGAAGCGATTGAAAAGCATGGCGTCTCAAAGGGCGTGTGGCTGACGGCACGACGCCTCGCGCGCTGCCACCCGGTAAAATGGCTCGGAGGCAGCGAAGGATTCGATCCCGTGCCCGAGCGCACAACACGTCACGATTGTTCCAGGTCACCCCAATGAATAATAAAAAACCAGACACCGGCAACTATATCGCGGCCTTGGCGCTGAGCGCTGTAGTACTCATCTTGTGGCAGTACTTCTTCATCGCTCCCATGGCCGAAAAGCAGCGGTTAGCGGCAGAACAGTCTGCACCCGCAACAACCGCTTCGCCTGCAGCACCCGGCGCCCCTCCTCTCGCGGCCCCTACGCGCACTCAACCCCGGGAAGCAGCTCTCGCGTCTAGTGGGGCGCGCCTGCGCTTCGACAGCGCGAAGGTCGATGGTTCCATCAAGCTCACCGGCGCCCAGATCGACGATCTGCGCTTGAAACAATATCGTGAAACATTGGATCCAAAGAGTCCCGAAGTCGTCTTTCTGACACCCCACGGAACGCCGGTCGCCACCTTTGCCGAAACCGGTTGGGCCGCCTCACCGGGATCAGACACGAAAGTGCCAAATGCGACATCTGTTTGGAATGCGCCGGAGCAGATACTCAAACCCGGCGCACCAGTCACGCTCACGTGGGATAACGGTGCGGGCCTGACCTTCAGCCGCCGTATCGCACTCGATGAAAATTATATGTTCACTGTCACGGACACGGTTGAAAACAGCGCCTCTGCACCAGTCACCCTCTTCCCATACGCAATAATTACTCGCGAAGGTGAACCCGTTCACGAGGCGGCGTGGACCCTCCACGAAGGGCTATTCGGTGTCTTGGAGGGCTTGCTCGAAAAGCACACCTACGAAGACATGCGAGACCCAAAATCGTCCGAGATCAAGTTCGAAGGAACTGGCGGCTGGCTGGGCGTCACCGATAAATATTGGATGGCAACCCTCATCCCGCCTCAAAAAGAGAAATTCACCGCTCGCCTGTCTCTCTCGCGCGAAAACGGCGGTGAGACGTTCCGCACAGACTACTTGCTTGGCGGGCGCACTATCGCGCAAGGCGCCACAGTAAGTGTGACGCATCATGTATTTGCAGGGGCAAAAGTCGTTTCGTTGGTGGAGGGATATCAGAAAACGCTTGGAATTTTCCGCTACGACATGACGATCGATTGGGGGTGGTTTTCTTTCATCACCTACTGGATGTTCATCGGGCTTGATTGGATCAACAAACTCGTCGGTAATTTTGGTATCGCAATCATTTTGCTCACCGTCCTGGTGAAAATACTCTTCTTCCCCTTGGCCAATCGCTCATACGAGTCGATGACCAAAATGAAGAAAGTTCAGCCTGAAATGAAGATCATTCAGGAGCGCCATAAGGAAGATCGCGCAAAACAGCAACAAGAGCTCATGGCTTTGTATAAACGCGAAAAAATCAACCCATTGATGGGCTGTATCCCGCTGCTGCTGTCGATCCCGATATTTTTCTCGCTTTACAAAGTCTTGTTCGTCACCATCGAAATGAGGCACGCCCCCTTCTTCGGTTGGGTTCAAGATCTGGCGGCAGCCGATCCAACGAACATTTTCAACTTGTTTGGCGCCCTGCCCTTCACCGCGCCGACCTGGTTGCATATCGGAGTATGGCCGCTGTTGATGGGCATCACCATGTGGTTTCAAATGAAAATGAGCCCTCCCTCGCCTGATCCGACCCAGCGGCAAATGATGGTCATGATGCCGCCTGTCTTCACCTACCTCATGGCGGCATTTCCAGTGGGCCTTGTGATCTATTGGACGGTCAACAACATCCTGTCGATCCTCCAGCAATACGTCATCATGCGGCGCCTGAATGTGCCACTTGATGTTTCGGTGAAAATGCCGGAATGGCTGTCCAAGCTGATTGCCCGCCGGACCAGCGGCTCCTCATCGCCCGGTGAATGACCTAGACATGCCAAACCACGACGAGCCGGACACGAAGTCGCTCAAGAGCGGCCACATTCTCTTCGCTCAAGAATGCACCTTCCTGCGCCCGGTCGCCGATTTCTCCGAAATGCCGGCATTAAAGTTGCCCGAGATTGCATTCGCCGGGCGTTCCAATGTTGGAAAATCCAGCCTCATCAATGCGCTCACAAACCGCAAGACGCTGGCCCGCGTTTCCAACACGCCGGGCCGCACGCGTGAAATTATCCTTTTTGACCTTGGTGAGCGGCTCACCATAGCCGATTTGCCGGGATACGGGTTTGCACGGATTTCGAAAGTCACGTCCGAAAATTGGCATCGCTTGATTGACTCGTATTTGAGGCGCCGCACTCAGCTTCAACGCGTTTGCCTGCTCATCGATTCTCGCCACCCCGCTCACGACAGCGATCTGATGATGATGAAGCTGCTTGACGCCGCCGCAGTTTCTTATGTTGTGGTGTTAACAAAGCTGGACAAGTTAAACGCTGCTGAAAAAGACCGCGCGATTAACGATGCTACCTTGCTGATGAAAAGCCATCCGGCCGCCCATCCGGAACTGTTTGTCACCTCGGCTGAAAAAGGTGACGGCATACCGGCACTTCGTGCCCACCTCGCACGCGTGGCGCTGCCGCCCGAAAAGCGCTATAAGACGAACTCCGGCGGAAAACGTGCATGAATTCAGGACCCGACGACAACAATTTCCAAGGCAAGGACGAACGCGTCCAGAATTTGCGCCAGCTCGCAAAATGGCGTGCGACAGCGCGTGTCCTGACGGAAGCTCTCCCCTTCATTCTGCAGTATGACCAGAAGACTTTGGTTGTGAAGTATGGTGGCAACGCGATGGGCGAAGAAGGCGTCGCCGAACACTTTGCCCAAGACATCGTGCTCATGCGCCAGACCGGAATAAATCCCGTTGTTGTGCACGGCGGCGGCCCACAGATCGGCGCCATGCTCAAGCGCTTGGAAATCAAATCGAGTTTCATTGATGGCCTTCGCGTCACCGATCAAGCCGCGATCGAAATCGTGGAAATGGTCCTGACGGGCACGATTAACAAACAAATTGTCACGGCCATCAACCATGCAGGAGGCAAGGCCGTTGGTGTGTCAGGAAAAGATGGCCAGCTCATCATAGCAAAAAAACTGCTTCGCTCGAAGTTTGATCCTCAAACCGGTAAATCAGAGCCGGTCGATCTTGGGTTCGTTGGCGAGCCTGAAAAAGTAAACATAGAGGTCCTTCAAACAATTGTTCAGGCCGACATGGTGGCGGTCATCGCGCCGATTGGCGTGGGCAAAGCTGGTGAAACTTATAACATCAACGCCGACACAGTCGCAGGCGCGGTCGCCGGAGCGCTGAACGCCGACCGGCTCCTCCTGCTGACGGATGTGCCTGGCGTAATGGACCGCAACGGGAATTTGATAGAACAACTCACTACAACCGAGGCGCGCGCCCTCATTGCCGATGGCACAATTTCGGGCGGAATGATCCCAAAAATCGAAACTTGCATCGATGCCATTGAACGCGGCGTAAAAGGGGCTGTTATCCTCGATGGCCGTATCCAGCATGTGTTACTTATTGAATTGTTTACAGAACACGGCGCTGGCACCATTATCCTGCCTGGATGAAAACAAGCAATAATCAAGGCACGGTGGTGACAGTTTCGTTCGCGTCTCGCGCTCTCGTTCTTGCCCTGGGTGCAATGCCGTTCATTGCCATTTATGTGCACGCGCAGGAAGAAGGCGCGCCGGAGACCGCACCATCACGCCCGGTCGTCTTGCAAATGACCCCCGGAAGTTCACTCCGGCCACAACCGCCAGCGGTCAAAAATCCGGTCAATCCCCAAAAGCCGAAAATACTTCCCGTGCCACCTGCCTCACGCACCGGCGCAATCACGAATCCAGAGCGCTCTGCCCGCCCGGACAAACTATCTCCCAACGACTACACATTCTGCAATCGCACATCGTACGCTGTGACGATCGCCGTCGGAATAAAGAATGGCGCCCTGCTTGCAACACGAGGGTGGTGGATCATTCCTGCGGGAGAATGCAAAGTCGTAATCAAAGGACCGCTCACGCAATCAACCTATTTCAGTTTTGCCCGCTCATCATTCGCGCACACCGGACCAATTCGCACGTGGGGCGGCACGAACAACCTGTGCACGGGCAAAGGCAATTTTCAGGCGTCAGGTGACGGCACCAATCAATGCGGTCCGGGATATGTTGCACAAGGATTCGCAAAAGTTGACACTTCCGGAAATGCAGGCTGGCTCACAACGCTCTCTGAAAATTCCAGCTTTAAAAACATGGAGCAGGCGCGGGTTGCCGGTCTTCAGCGGCTGTTGTCTGACATAGGAACTTTCACTGGTCCGATTGACGGGATTGCCGGTCCAAAATTCAATGAGGCTCTTGCTCAAATCAGGGCGGCCTTGTCTGTTTCAGCGTCGGATGCGGCTGGATTGTACAACAAGCTGCACGCCGAGGCGACCCGGTTGCAAACCGCCGCCGGACTTACGTTTTGCAATCGCACCCAAGACATTATTTGGACAGCCTTTGGAAAGGTCACTCAAGACAAAACCCAGAGTAAAGGGTGGTACCGGTTGCAGCCTGAACAATGCGAAAAAGTCATCAAAGAACGGCTGACCGAACCCTTTATCTACGCATTTGGTGCCGCTGAGCGAAGTGAAGGTGTGCCGGAAACATGGGGCGGCAATAAGCCGTTTTGCACCAAAGAGTCGACGTTTGACTTTGACGATTCAACAAATTGCCCCGGCAAGGGTTTCACGAGCACAGGGTTCTTTCAAATCGATACACTTGGCCGGGCTGGAGTGGTGTTTGAGTTTATCTCGCGCGCACCCGCCCCGGAATAGACGCGAACCTTGGTTTACTGCCCTAAACCTTGCAGCCAAAATAACTTAGATGCCAATTCATTTCGTCTTGGGTCAAAGGGAAGTGCACGCCCTCCCGCGCCAACAACAGTTTCGCACCTGATAGCCGCGCTATGCCAGATTGAATCTTGACTGAAACGCGCATTGAAAGCCCCGCCCGCCACACCAGCGCCGTTATAGCCTTGCCCGACTGGCTCACCAAAATCCGGTCAACAGTTGGCTTGGGTAAATTGGTAAGCGCAGCAAGTGCGTAACTGACAATTCGCCGATCTCCACCTTCGGCTGCATTTGAAATGAACTCGTCGTCGAGTTTTCCAGATGCCAGCGCACCTTCGATGACGGATCTTGCTTGATCGTCGGCCGAGACAACACCCTCGCGTACACCTTCGGCCTCCAGGCGCTCGCGCACGCGCTTGCTCAGAAATCCAGCAGTTTCTTCATTCAGATCACCACGCTCGCACAACAAGCGCAGCAATGATGAACTCACAAATCCAGCAATTCGCTTGACCGCTCTGAGCGAAAGATCGGCCCGCATAACGACGGGTTGATGCCAGGCCTCAATGCTTGCAGCTTGTTCAATGACACGGTCGAGCGCATCTTCACGAATCTGAGCGTTTGGATTGGCAAGTAATGCAGCGATCGCCGAAACATCAAAGCTCGCCACCAGGGCATCGCAAACCGGTTCGCTGACCGTACCGCGTTTCGCGATGGCAGCCAGGCCACCCTCCACGCGGGCACCTGCAACAATTTCAGTCAAGTCTTCGTCCGATAGCAACGGCGAATACTCAAGAACCGGTGCACAAACAATCAACTCCAGGTCCTGTGCCAGTTGCTTCACAATGTAAGGCGGAACATGCGCGGAGGCCTTGATTTCCTCTGAAAGAATAGCCCGCACACGAGGTAAACTGTCGCGCGCTAACCGCTCCATCACTTCGATCGCAAGATCCCGTACACGGGACGCTTCATTCGGGTCCAATCCTGGCACCAGCCGCCCGATCTTGCGCGCCAGTTCGCATCGCACGTCATCATCGTTGTCCGATGTCAATATTTTGTTTGCCTGATGTGGTGTCGAAAGGTTCGCCGCAACTTTCCGCCGAACCACGACGCACTGATCGGTGGCCAAAAAATAGAGTATTTCAGGCTCTACCCCTTCTTGCCCCGCAAGATGCTCGCGGATCGAACGCGCTTGCGTTTCAAGGGCTTGGCGAGCCTCATCATAACTCAACTTCCTCGCCTCGGACTCCGGTTGCGAAATTTTACGCTTCAACCATGTGATCATGTCACAATCTCCGCCGGTGTTTCCGGGCCCAAATGTGTAAGGAGCCGCACCAAAGTCATTGCAACTCCAAGGTGGGGAACAATGCCCGCAAGCAAACTCCGTTCTGCTTCGTTGAACGCGCCTCTTACATCGTTTCGTGCAAGCACCACGTTGCCATTCCTTGCGCCATGATAGTTCGTGTCAGCGGCCATCCGATGCGGCGAGCCGTCATCCGTTCCGATCGTCACGCAATGCTCGGTACCTTCAACACTGATTGACGCAAAATCTGCTTCCGTTGCTGCACACAAGGCATCGCAAGCAGCAAGCAGCATACGTCTTGGCTCGACTTGTGACCGCATCGCAGTCACCACTGCTTGCGCCAATTCTTCCCGGGCGCGCACTTTCGCAATATCGCGCTCATGACATCGCAACGACGTGATGTCATGGACCACGCCTCGTGTGCCGCACCAAGCGCCTTGCGAGTCGTGCATGGGCTTTGCCGTTACTACGACACAAGCGTCGCCACCGGATTTCCCGTGCGTCCACACCTCTTGTTCGCATACTGGTGTCGTGCTAGAGAACAGAGACGTAACTCTCGCATCATCGAAAATGTTGCGAGGCCGCGAGCCATGAAGCTCTTCAGCCGAAAAGCCCAGGAGCCCCGCAGGCGAGACATATGTAAAGTACGTCGAAACATCTGTTTCGAATGCAAAATCGGTTGAGCACAATGCCAAGTCCCGAAACAACTGACGTGAAGTTGCCAATGCATTCAGCAAATTGGCTTCGAGCGTACTGTCGCGTGCGATAATCAAAACCAATCCGGCCGGCACTGGAATAAGCGTAAGGTCGAAACGGCGTGCACCGCCTTCGCCATCGTGAGCTGGAAGATTGGTCCGGATAGATTGAATTTTGCCAGCGAGCCTCGTGTCGATCACCAGCGCACGCACGATGGCTGGAAGTGCCCCCTCGCTCAGCAGCAACTGCGCTTGCCGGTTTGCGGCAACAACCGATCCATCGCCGCTTGCCAGAACGGCTGGCGAGAGGGTCGATTGCACATGAGCTCGCGCCCACGTTTCGAATTCCCATTCAGTGTGCGCCGCCTTTGGCTGTGCACTGCGCATAAAGTCCCCTCGTGGATGCCTGTGAGCAACGCGTTACTTTACCGCTGAGCAGATTAAGGCCGCCTAAAACGCCGCACCATTTCAGGGTTAACGTCAGGTTGCGAAGTGCTCGCTATTCGCGCATCTTCCGTCCAGCACGATGAAAAATGAACCAGCAACCATGCCGGATTTTACCCATGTCGACGATTGGGTCTTTGATCTGGACAACACGCTTTATCCACCCTCATGCCGGTTGTTCACGCAAATCGACGTCAAAATGCGTTCGTTCATTAGCGAACTGTTGAACATCGATGGTGACCAAGCCTACGCATTGCAAAAGCAATATTTTCGTGAGCATGGAACGACGCTCTCGGGCTTAATGAAGGTTCACAACGTTAAACCTGCACGCTTTTTGGATTTCGTCCATGATCTGGACGTGTCTGTCATTCCCGCCAACCCGGAGCTTGGCTCTGCGCTGGAAAGTCTTCCCGGCCGGAAAATTGTCTTCACAAACGGCACCGTTGCCCACGCCCAGCGCGTTCTTGCACGCCTTGGCATCCGCCATCACGTCGAAGAAATTTTCGACATCGTCCACGCAGACTATATACCGAAACCCCAAGTCGAAACCTTTAAGCGCTTCATGGACAAACACACCATCAATCCCAGACGCGCCGCCATGTTCGAAGACCTTGATCGAAACTTGGCACCGGCGCATGAATTGGGTATGACCACAATCTGGGTTCACGCGGCCGCAGGTCACGCCGACCCTGCCGTCCGCAGTTGGGGTGAGCCCGCATCGGGTGCAGCCCATATACACTACCAAACCGAAGACCTTACGCACTTCCTGAATACCATTCGCCTGCGGAGCACCCCATGAGCCGGAACAAACTTCAAATTACAATCGATGAGGCATGGGACACCCTGGAGAACGTCTCAACCGCAACTCAAGACCCCATACGCGCCGCCGTGCAAGAAACACTGGCAGCCCTGGACTGTGGCGAGTTTCGCGTTGCCGAAAAAACCGGTGGCGAGTGGCACACCCATCAATGGATCAAAAAAGCGGTGCTGCTGTCTTTCCGCCTGAATCCGATGGAACTCATCTCAGGCAGCCCCGGCAACGGCAATTGGTACGACAAGGTTCCGTCCAAATTTGCAACATGGTCGCTCAGCGATTTCGAACGCGCCGGATTTCGCGCCGTACCCGGCGCCATCGTCCGCCACTCGGCTCACATCGCACGCGGTGCCGTCCTCATGCCAAGTTTCGTCAACGTCGGAGCCTATGTCGGTGAGGGCACGATGATCGACACCTGGGCGACGGTGGGTTCCTGCGCTCAGATCGGCAAGAACTGCCATGTCTCTGGCGGTACAGGCATAGGCGGCGTGCTGGAGCCGCTGCAGGCCAATCCGGTCATCATCGAAGACAATTGCTTCATCGGCGCGCGCGCGGAAGTCGCCGAAGGCGTTATCGTCGGCGAAGGCGCGGTCATCGGCATGGGCGTCTTCCTCGGTCAGTCAACCAAGATCGTGGATCGCGCCACCGGGCAAATCCACCAAGGCAAGGTGCCGCCTTATTCGGTCGTTGTCGCAGGCTCGCTTCCCGGCGGCCCCAACAAGCCCTCGCTCTATTGCGCCGTGATCGTGAAAACCGTCGACGAGCGTACAAGATCGAAGACTTCGATCAACGAACTGTTGCGGGATTAATCTGATGCACGATCCGCGAATTCCGGCCGGGAAAGCAGCCGCGCTCCTCATCGCCAGAGGCGAACGCATCGCAGTCGCAGAATCTTCCGCAGGCGGAATGATCTCCTCCGCCCTGCTGGGCATCTCGGGCGCGTCGGCGTATTTTGCCGGCGGCGGCATCATTTACACCGCCCGCGCCCTGACGGGATTGCTCGACGTCTCGCGCGACGACCTGAAAGGCATGCGCTCATCGAGCGAACCTTACGCCGCCTTCCTCTCCGAAACTATTCGCGCCAAACATCGCGTCGAATGGGGCCTTTCCGAAACCGGTGCAGCAGGCCCGACGGGTAACGGCTACGGCGATCCTGCGGGCCACACCTGCATCGCCGTCGCCGGACTTATTACGCGCGTAAAGACGCTGCGAACGCCAACCACCGACCGCTGGACCAACATGGGATGGTTTGCCGAAGCAGCACTCGAACTTCTCGTCGAGGCGCTCGAAGAAGCGCCACGCTCATAGCGGCGAAACCCCGCCGATCTCGTACATCTGCAACTTGCGATCCGAAACCCCGATCAAAGTCCATGACTCGCGCCAGTCCGACAGATGCGGCATTTTGAAGTGAAGCTGCAAAGCCTCCTTGTCGCGCCAGACTTCAAAGACATGGACCACATGCGGGTCGAGCACATCGATCGCATAGGAATACTCGATGCAACCCTCCTCAGCGCGCGAGGCCTTGATCACTTTGTCCATCGCCTCGCGCGAGGCTTCGCGTTTCGCCGGATCAATACGAACCGTGCCTGCGACAATGATCATGACTGGACCGCGGCAGGATCGACACCCACGGCTTGCATCCACGGCGCCCACACTTGGATTTGACGGTCGCCTGTTGGGCCAACGGTAATGCCGCCGTCAACGACCAGCGCATGCCCGTTGACAAAGCGCGACCCGTCACTGGCAAGATAAAGTGCCGCCTCGGCAATATCATGGGGCAACCCGCCTCTTGGAATGGGTTGCGATTGAGCCAGCGCTTTCGCCACTGCCGCGACGGACTGGTCCGCCACTTGCGTCGCCAAACCCATAGCCTTGGCAAGGATTGGCGTTGCAATCAGTCCAGGGCATATGCAATTCACGCGAATATTCATGGGACCCAATTGCGCAGACGAGACCTTGGTCATATGCACAATGGCGGCCTTCGCCGTCGAGTACAACACCGGCCCAAATCCACTTTGCAGCCCTGCAATCGAAGCGGTAGCAATGAGGGAGCCTCCCCCCTGAGCCTTCATAACCGGCACCGCATGCTTCATACCCAACAGTGCCGCCAGAACATGCAAATGCATGACCGAATCGAAATCTTCCGCACTGACATCATCGGCCAACGCCAACGAACCCGCCGATCCCGCGTTACTGAACAGACAATCCAGACGCCCAAACGACTTCACAGCCAGATCTATCGCGGCCCTGATATCCTGTTCGTTTGTTACATCGCAGCGGATATATCGCACGGCTTTGCCGTGGGCTTCCACCAGCCGCGCTCCCTTGTCGTCCTGAATGTCGGCCGCGACAACTTTGGCGCCTTCCTGTGCAAACAAGTCGACTGTCGCCCGGCCTATGCCCGAGGCCGCACCTGTAATCACAGCAACTTTTCCGCCAAGGCGTCCTGTCATTTCGTTCCTCGCTGTTAACTCAATTGTGATCCGATTGACCCGCTCAAGCACTCGGTTCTAAATCCCTCCCATGGAAACACAAGAGCGCATGCGCCTCACCGATCCGCTACCCCTGGCGCAAGACCTAATCCGCTGCCACAGCGTGACACCCGCAGACGGCGGCGCGATCGGCGTTCTTGAGCGTGCGTTGACCAGTCTGGGCTTCACCTGCACGCGCCTGCCGTTCAACAGCGGCGGCCCGAGGATCGAAAACCTTTATGCACGCCTGGGAACAGCCGCACCAAATTTCTGCTTCGCCGGCCATACCGACGTCGTGCCGCCTGGCGATACATCATCGTGGCGCTTTGACCCCTTTGTCGCCACCGTGGCCGACGGAACGCTATTTGGCCGCGGCGCCGTCGACATGAAAAGCGCGATCGCGGCGTTCGTCGCAGCGGTCGCACGCGCGCAAAACCGGACAGGCAATCGCGGTTCAATCAGCCTCCTTATCACCGGTGATGAGGAAGGCCCCGCCGTCGACGGCACGACCCGGGTGCTCGATTGGCTCAAGGAACACGGCGAGCGCCTCGACCATTGCATCGTTGGTGAACCGACTGCGGAGTTTTCGGCCGGCGATACCGTCAAGATCGGCCGCCGCGGCAGCCTCACTTGCTATCTGCGCGTCAAAGGGATGCAAGGCCACGTCGGCTATCCCGATCAGGCCAACAATCCAATCCCCGGCCTCGCCGCCGCGCTGGTGCGCCTGACCAGCCACAAACTCGACGACGGCAGCGCACAGTTCCAGCGCTCCAACCTTGAAGTCACAACGGTCGATGTCGCCAACCCGGCAACCAATGTTATTCCCGCCGATGCACGGGCAACCTTCAACATCCGGTTCAACACCGGGCAGACGGCCGAAGGTCTTGAACACTGGATCAGCCGGGAAATCGAAGCCGCACTGACCCCGTTCAAACTGGCACACGAGCTCCGCTTCACCCGCGGCGCCCATCCTTTCCTGACCAATCAAGGACCGTTCACCGCGCTCATCGACCGCGCCATCAATACAGTCACCGGATCGCGACCGAAATTCTCAACCACCGGCGGCACATCCGACGCCCGTTTCATTCAAGCCTTTTGCCCGGTTGCTGAAATCGGCCTTGCCGGCTCGACCATGCACAAGACCGATGAGAATGTCCGCCTGTCGGATCTCGAGCAGTTGACTCGAATTTACGAAGCCATCCTCACCACCTATTTCGAAACGCAAGGCGCCTGAGGATGAACTTGACCTACGTGCAAAATTCCTTGCATGCCGCTCTTCGCCTCGCCGTTCGCGACCCTCAAGCCTGGGGGAAATTTGATCTCACCGCAGACGGCTTCTTTCGTTCGTTTGTCGCCATTCTCCTGGTCGCACCAATCAATATATTATACGACTTGTTCGACTTCCGCCTGGCCCAAGCCCGCGCCCTGAGCGACGGCAAGATTCCATCTTCAATAGAATACGGCTTTGCTGAAGTGCTTTTCTCCACCGCGGCCCTCGCCATCGGCTGGTTCGTTTTTCCGCTCGTACTGTTGTTCCTCCTGCGCTTCCTGGATTTGTCCCATCGCTATGCCACGATGGTCATTGCCCACAACTGGGGCAGCGTTGTCATCCAGCTTTTCAATGTGCCCGCCATCATACTGTTTTCTGTAGGACTGATTTCGCACCAGATTGCATTGGACCTCCTCTTCGTTACCTTCGGTCTGGCGCTCTACTACCGTTTCTACATCGCCCAGACCGCACTCGACATAGGGTGGGGTCTGGCCGTCGGCATTTCAATGCTGGAACTGCTGATGTCGATTTTCTTTGTACTTGCAGTGTCCGATACCCGCTTCCTGTGGCTGCCGTCATCCTCATGAACGGCGCCCCCATCGCCATTTTCGATTCCGGCGTCGGCGGCCTCACCGTTGCCCGCGCCATCGCACATCTTCTGCCGCAGGAGCATCTGGTTTATTTGGGTGACACGGCGCGCCTGCCCTATGGCACCAAAAGCGCCGGGACCGTCACCCGCTACGCCGTGCAAGCCACACGCGCCCTCATGCACTTCAAACCCAAGATGATCGTCGTCGCCTGCAACACCGCTTCTGCCGTGGCACTTCCAGCCCTGACCGCAGCCTATGCCCCGGTCCCTGTCCTTGGCGTCGTTGAGCCGGGAGCACGCGCTGCCATTGCCGCCAGTCAAACCGGCTCTATCGCCGTCATCGCCACCGAAGGCACCGTCAACGGCGGCGCTTACGTGCGCGCCATTCACGCGCTGAACCCCGGCGCCCGCATCGTGCAACGCGCTTGCCCGCTTTTTGTAGCCCTCGCCGAGGAGGGCTGGACCACCGGTGCCGTGCCCGAACTCACAGCCGCGCGCTACCTGAGTGAAATGTTCGCAGGCTCTGCGCCGCCGGACACGCTCGTTCTGGGCTGCACCCACTTTCCCGTGCTCGTAGTGCCCATCACCAAGGCGATAGGCAGCGGCGTCATTCTCGTCGACAGCGCCGCCACCACGGCACACGAAGTCGCCCTACTTTTGCATCAAGCCAATGCACGCAGCAAAGCCCCGCCCAAACCACCAACCTTTCTCAGCACCGACGCACCCGAACGCTTCGCCCGCGTCGGCAGCCAGTTCCTCGGCGCGCTCATCGACCAGTCTCAAGTCGAGCTCGTCGACCTCACACCGTAATCGACCCGCACCAGATAGAGCCCATCCGGCGGCGCCACCGGCCCGCAGGCCGTTCGATCCCGCGCCTCCAGCGCCGCCCGCACGTCGGAAGGCCGCGACTTGCCAGTCCCCACCTGCTTCAACGTCCCCACCATCGACCGGACCTGATGATGCAGGAACGAACGCGCCGAAGCGCTAATGCGAATCTCTTCTCCCACGCGAACGACGTTCAATATATCGAGCGTTCTGACCGGTGAATTAGCCTGACACTCGGCCGCTCGAAACGTCGTGAAGTCGTGATTCCCCACCAACCCTTGCGCCGCCGCATGCATCGCGACGGCATCCAGATCAACCTGCACTGACCACGCCCGCCCTGCATCAAACGTCAGCGGGCTGCGCCGGTTGACGATCCGGTAAACATAGTGCCGCGCCGTCGCATTGAAGCGCGCATGAAAGTCATCGGTCACCAGCGCCGCCTCAAGCACCGCCACCGGATGCGGCCGCAAATGCGCGTTGAGCGCATCGCGCATTTTGTCAGCCGCCATCGCCTTTGCGATGTCGGCGTGCGCCACTTGACCCAGCGCATGCACACCGGCGTCCGTTCGTCCCGCAGCACCAACCGTAACACTCTCACCAGTCAGCTTCATGATCGCGTGCTCAAGTGCTGCCTGCACCGACGGACCGTTCTCCTGCCG
>JANOFD010000077.1:0-6559 GCA_031413455.1 Rhodobiaceae bacterium | reverse complement strand
CGTGGATGCTGGACAAGCATCAGAATGACAGCGGGCACCAGGAACATTGCCTTGATTTTGAACTTTTCGATCAAATCGAAGATCTCGTCGGGCACGACGGTTTTCATGACGATGCCTTTGCAGCCCTGCGCCAGCGAGGTCAGGCCCATGTTGGCGCCGGCGACGTGGAAGTTCGGCATGGCGATCAGGTTTGGTTCACCGGCGCCAAAGTCGGCCCAGTTGGCGTCCTGGCTCGATTTGAAGAAGGCCATGTAGTTGCCGTTGGTCAGCTGCACACCTTTGGGATTTCCAGTGGTGCCGGAGGTGTAAAGCTGGATGGCGTCATCGTCGGCCGTGATTTTAAGGTTCGGGTCTTTGTTGCTTTGCTTGTCGCGCCATTCCGCGTAGGCGGGCCAGGTCGCGTGACCGCCGTCGATGGCGATGATGTGTTTGAGCTTCGGGCAGTTTTTCTTGATGGCTTCGATCATCGGCACGAATTCGGCGCCGACGAAGATGGTTTCGCAGCCTGCGTCGTTCAACACATAAACGACTTCGGGACCGGCGAGGCGCCAGTTGATACCGACAAGGACCGTGTTGGCCTTGCAGGCGCCGAGCAGGACTTCGAAGTAGCGGTCCGAGTTCATCCCCATGTAACCGATGCGGGCATGGGGCTTCTGGCCCAGGGCGATGAGGCCGTTGGCAACCTGGCTGGTGTAGCTGTCGAAGGCTGAGAAGGTGGTTTCGCGGCCCTGAAAGAAAAATGCGGTTGAGTTTCCGCGCTGGCGCGCCTGCTGGCGCGAGATGTCGGCGAGCGTGTTCAACCCGTTGAAGTCGTACATTTAGTCCTCCCATGGCGTCTTTGTATTTTGGCGCACTCTAACGTTTGAGGCCGTGGAGGCAATGGGCTTTGATCAATTCTCTTCCATGACGCGCGTGGTTGGGTAAGGTGGCGCCAATTACAAAAGGAGATTGTTCTTCATGGCGCGTGTCCCCTACCCCGATGCCAAGTCGCTCTCGACCGATACCCAGACGGTGCTTGGTAAAATGCCGCCGCTCAATATTTTCCGCATGATGGCGGGGGGCGAGGGGTTGCTGCAGGCGTTCACCCGTATGGGCAACTACATCCTGTTCAAGTCGAAGCTGAACCCCATTTTGCGCGAGATTGCGATCATCCGCGCCGGCGTGCTGTCGAAGGCGAAGTATGAGGTTCATCAGCACGAGCGCATCGGGCGCGATCTGGGAATGAGTGAAGCGCTGATCACCGCAATCCATGCCGGGGCCGACGCTGCGGCGTTTGACGATTTGCAGCGGATGGTCATGCGCTATACCGACGACGTCTTGAAAAATGTGCGGGCGAGCGATCAGACTTTTGTGCCGCTGGCGAAACAGCTTTCGCTGCAGGAGATGCAGGAGCTGACAGTGACCATCGGTTACTACATGATGGTGAGCCGGTTTCTGGAGACATTCGATGTCGATATCGAGGCGCCCGGCGGCAAGGGCGTGACGTTTCCGGATTCGCAAAAGGTGAAATCTTGAACCTGCCGCTTGAGTCGCGCGGCGAAGCGCCTGGGCGCGGGCGGCTAAAAGGCCGGCGCATTCTGGTAGTTGGCGGCGGTCAGGATACGCGGGGGCTTGACGATCCGCCCATTGGCAACGGGCGGGCGATGTCGGTGCTGTTTGCGCGCGAAGGGGCGGACGTCGTTGTTGCCGACAAAGACCACCAATCGGCAATGGAGACAATCAAGCGAGCTGCCTCCGATCGCGAATCATATTCTACGGATGCCGAATTGTTGATGATCGGAAATCCGGCTCTCGGGCACAATCGTACCCTGATGTGTATGAAGCTGGATGTCGCAGATTCCGCGGCTATCGAACACGCAATCGCGTCGGTCGCCAGCTCTGGAAAGTTGGACGGACTCGTCTACAATGTCGGGATTGGTGTCGGGGAACCTTGGTTATCCGGAGCAACTGTTGAGTCTTGGGACAAAGTGTTCGCCGTCAATCTTCGCGGCGCCATGCTGACGCTGAAAGCGGCATTGCCGGTGATGGATGACGGATCATCTATCGTTTTGATTTCGTCGATTGCTTCGATGAAGCCGGGTAGCCGCCTGCCCGCTTACGATGCTTCGAAGGCGGCTCTTGGCGGATTGATGAGGCATGCGGGCATTGAGGGCGAGCGGCGGGGTATTCGGGTGAACATCGTGGCGCCGGGATTGATGGATACGTCGATCGGGCGCGCGGCAACGCAAGGTCGGCCGGGGCGCGAAAACACGCCGGTGCCGTTGGGACGGCAGGGCACGGGATGGGAGACGGCCTACGCCGCGCTCTTTCTTCTCAGCGACGAAGCGGCGTACATTACGGGACAGACACTGGCCGTCGATGGCGGCATGACGGGATTGAGATAATAGGGAGCGGCGATGCGGCCAGACCTGAGCCCTTCGGCTCCCATCAATTTATTACGTGTCCCCTGAAACCGGCCCTGAACTCGGTGCCCGGCTGGCCGAACTTGTCCGCTTGACAAAAATAAACTCACATTCCGGATTTATCAAATAAATTTGTGTCCCCGTATTATCGGCGTGCAAGCCAACATTGACGGTTGGTGAAGGCGATGCTTGAGCCGTTCATGATACTGTGCACGCTTGAGGTTTCAGCTTCCAACACGCGCTGACGGGCGTACAATAAGCCTACCGCTGTTGACAGTCGCCGAGTCGCTGATACCACTCCTTAAGTTCACACTCGTACCGGACATCCGTTATGTACGGCTGGAGTTCCTTTAGCTCCAACGCCATGAACTTGCTCTTAGTTTCACATGTCGCAAGCTCCGATTGAGAGCAGATTTTGAATCTGATCAACATCGGTTCAAGCCCCACCAGGTCCATCGGCACTTTATACTCGACAGTTGAAACGTATCTTGCTCCCGGAGGGTCAATGCCGACAATGAGCAGGCCAAGTCCGACGAGACCGATGACACTTTTGAGAAAAATTTGGGTCATTTGAAGCCGCGTAGCTTTCTCCACCAATACTGAACGGTAAAAAATCAAAACTGCGGCCGCGCCAAAAATCGGCGGAGAGCCCAAGACGAACATGAAAGCAGCGCCGCCAACCGAAGTCTTATACGCTCGCTCAATTGCTCGGTACAGCCTGAAACGACGCCATACATGGCTACATTGAAAAACGATGACATCCGGTCCGGCGGCAACAAATACCAATGCCGAATGTCAGCAATGTTGTCCAGTTGCTTCGAAAGCGAAAGCCTGCGAAGCGCAAGCTGCGGTCCGCGAAACGATTGGCCTACGCGCTGGAGCAGCTCGCTGGCGCGATCGGACCTTCCATGCTCCCGCAGACAAAGATTGCGCGGAATTCAAACTCATTCGGAAGCTCAAAGTTCTTCAACACGCACTGGCACCGGGTGACTGGCATCACCTATACGATGACGGCGACGTCAATGTGAGTGGTAGCCGTAGACAGCATCTAATTCCATGAAGCTTGCCAACTTCCGGTCCACGGTGTGAAAGACCGCCTCGAAATCGGGGGCGAACCCCGCGCGCCCGTCAAACTTTCGGCGTGCCTGCCGTCCCACCGCGTGCATAATGAAGTCGGCTACTTCAAGAGCCGGTTCGCCTGCGGTCTTCTCCAGAAAAAAGCACTCAACCGGAATCGCCTTACCATCTTCCTCGATTCCAATATCCGCGAACGCACTTTGAATTAGCGTGTCCGCGCGTTCGGAGGATTCAAATATGATCTTGACCTCCGTGAAGGCCGTCCACTTTGCTATATCAACAATTCGGTTTTGTAAAACCTTCGCAACGAGCTCGATTGGAGGGAGCGGGGCATTGATGCTTGTCGCCTGGGTCATGATGGCGCCGAACCGTGCAAATGGATTGAGGCGAAAGAAATCCGCCACGACGCCAATCTGTTCCGGTTTGTGCTTCCGAGAGAATGCGGACGCGTGCATTGGCGCATGTGCGGACCCGTTCACCTTCAAGCGCACCTCTCTCCAGGGTCCCTGAATGAGGCGTACTAGGTCCGTCGCCACACAAGCGCATCCACCAAGGCCATATACGGAATGGCCCGGCGCAAAGGCTTCGTGGCCGGTGTCATCAACGAACACCGCAAGGCAACGGTCAGGTAGCGTCAGCTTCATGGCGGGTCCTTCGATTTCCCATTTTTTCAAGTCGCCTGGGTTTGTAATTGCACTAGTACCCACTATCATTAGTCGTTGACACGGAAGATGCAAAAAAGTTTTCACGCGAAGACGCGAAAAGAAAGACGACGCCTTCTCCGCTCGACTGCACTTGAAAAAACGTCTCTTACTTTTCGCGTCTTCGCGCTTTCGCGTGCGTATTTTTCTGCGACCCGTGTCACCTATTTATGATTCTGGGTACTAGGATCAGCTAAGCCATTGATCTACAAGTGTCGCGGTCAGACACACCTCTGTTGGCGCGTTTGTGTGTTTAGCCTGAAGCTCAGGCCTTCTACTGCCCGGGATTGCTGTGCGACACTTCGGCCGCATCGCCGCTGCTCCATAAGCGCCCGCACGGCCGGTGCCAAATTGCGCTGGTGCCAAATTGCGCTTGCCATTCAAAACCATATGTTCTATACCTGTTCTCGTATAAATTATAACTGTCTTCTGTGGTTTGCCCGAGGCACAGTTTTTTGAGGGAATGGAGAAAATTGGACGGGTGCCGCTGGTGTACTGAGTTTTCTGGCTGATGGCGATAGATGCGTGCAGAATCGAATCCATACCCCTTCGCTCTAGCGGAGCACTTGGAAAACAAGGTACAAAAGTGTCACTTTCCAACAGCCAAACTGGCGCGAAAGAGGGAGTTTTTGTCGAAATCGCGTAAAGGCAGTGTCACTTTTATTAGGCGAGCGGCGGACCATGTCTGTTTCTTCTCAGCGACGATGCGGCGTACTTTACGGGACAGACACTGGCCGTTGATGGCGGCATAACGGCACTTAGATAAGGATGCATGACGTGGACAACAGAGAAACTTGGGTCGCGGGTTCGCAGGCGCAATTGCCGGACGCGGTGACTTTGCGGCGGAAGATTCACGAGTATCCGGAGCTCGGGCTGCATCTGCCCAAGACGACGGCGGCGGTGCGCGAGGCGCTGTCGGGGCTCGACGTCAAGATCGAACAGGGGCCGTCGACATCGGGCATGATCGTGACACTTGCCGGGCCGACACAGGGGCGCACCGTTTTGCTGCGCGGCGACATGGACGCGCTGCCGATGCCGGAAGACACGGATGTGCCCTTCAAGTCGAAAGAGGCCGGGCGCATGCATGCCTGCGGGCACGATGGCCACACCTCCATGCTCTTGGGCACGGCAACCATCCTTAGCCAACTTCCCGAGCGGCCGCACAATATCCTTCTCCTCTTTCAGCCAGCCGAAGAGGGAGGAGCCGGGGGAATGAAGCTTTGTGAAGAGGGAGCGTTGGATGGCAATATCCTGGGCAATCCGGCGGATCGAATCTACGGGCTCCATTGCCACCCCTACTCCCAGGTGGGCCAAGTCAGCACTTGCGTGGGACCCATGATGGCTTCCGCAGACTCCTTTCACGCCCGAATCACGGGGCGTGGGGGCCATGCGGCAATGCCCCATTCCACCATCGACCCGGTGGTGATCACCAGCCAGATCATCCTGGCCTGGCAAACGATCGCCTCCCGCAACATCAGCCCGCTTGACCCCGTGGTTGTGACTTGCTCAGAAGTTCATGCCGGAGTTGCCCATAACGTGATTCCCGATTACGTGGAAGTTTCTGGAACCATCCGAACCTTCAAGGATGAGACTCGTGAATTGGCCATCCGCCGGCTGGTTGAGATTGCCGAGGGCCTAACCGCCCTCCACGGCGCAAAATTCGAGATCACATGGATGACGGGCTATCCGGTCACCAAGAACGACTCGGAGGCGGAATCCCGCTGGCGCAAGGCTCTAACCGATTTCAGCGGCCAAGTCCTCCCCGACCCGGTTACGCCCGTCATGGGTGCAGAAGATTTCAGCTTCTACGGAGCCAAAACGAAGGCATGCTTCTACTGGCTAGGGCTTAACCCAAACCCCGAGCATGTCTATCCTAATCTTCATGCTCCGGAGTTTGACTTCAACGATGCGGCCATTCCCTACGGCGTCGAGGCAATGTGTCGACTCGCCCTTGCATCTTAGCCACGCCTAGAGGCAACACCAAACGATTGGATTGCCAATCTGCCGCGATACAATGAGTCCATGCGATTGCGGCTGGTGTCATTCGTCGTATTCCTGGCTTTGGTCGCCGGTACCTGGGCACAAATCTCAAAGGGCAAGGTTCCCGTCCGTGATTTACCATTCACTCCCACAAATAAATGGGCCATGGTCATCGGGGCCAATGACTATCAAGAACTTGGCAAGCTGAACTATGCTGCGAAGGATGCAAAGGTATTTGCTGATACGCTGTCGGAGCGCTTTGGCTACCAGCCGGAGTCCATCGAACTCATAACGGACGCCAGTGACTCTAAGTCAAAGCCAACTATTGAGACAATTACCAAAGCGCTTGATCGCCAGCTAGCGGATCCCCGGCTGAATGACGGCGACCTATTCATCTTC
>JANOFD010000076.1:0-7087 GCA_031413455.1 Rhodobiaceae bacterium | reverse complement strand
CTTTGCAGCGCGTAATGTGGGAGGCGGGCCGTCTGGTGTCCTCCGATGCTCGCTGGAGGTATGACTGCTCAGCTACCGAGCAAGAGGTCCTGCACGGGGTCTTCGGAGGGTCGCCCAGCGGCATGCGCGACCACGTCTTCGCCTTCTTCCTGGGCGAGAGAGCAGACGCAATAGACAAGCAGACCGCCGGGTTCGACCATTTCGGCGGCAGCTGCTATGAGGCGGCCTTGCAGGCCTGCTTGCGCCATCACGTCCGACATGTCTTTGCGCCACAACACATCGGGGTGGCGACGGACTGTACCGGTCGCGGTGCAAGGGGCATCGAGCAACACCGCCGCAGCCGGTTTCTTTGGCCGCCACTCCAGCGCATCGGCGACTTCAAATTCTGCCTTAAGACCCAGACGCGAAAGGTTCGCAATCACCCGGCGCATGCGATTGAAGTCGAGATCGACGGCGGTAACTGTTGCGCCTGCGGCTGCAAGTTGCGCGGTCTTGCCGCCGGGTGCCGCGCAAAGATCGATGACGGTTTTGCCCTGCACGTCGCCCAGCAGGCGCGCGGGGATAGCTGCGGCTGCGTCCTGGATCCACCATTGACCTTCTGCATAACCGGGCAAGTCTTCGACCCTGCCACCGGTGGTCCGGCGCAGCGTACCGGTAGGTAAGATTTGAGCTTCCAGTTTTTGAGACCAGCCCAGCGCGTCATTTTTGACGGTGATGTCGAGCGGTGGTTCGGTGCCGTGCGCCTTGGCGATGGCGCGGGTTTCGGCCTCGCCATAGGCGTTGACGCAGGCGTCCCAGGCCCAGGCCGGCATGTTCAGTTTTTCTGCATCGAGCGTTGCTGCGATGGTCTTGCCTTCGCTGGCAATCTTGCGCGCGACGGCATTGATGAGGCCTTTGAAATGGCGCGAGCGATGGTCATGCCCTGCCATTTCGACGGCAGAACTGACACTCGCGTGCGGGGCTATTTCGAGGAAGACGAGCTCGGCACAGGCAATGCGCAGAATGAGCTCGGCAGGGCCTGAGCGCGCGGGCAGCGGTTCACGCAGGAAGGCCGAGATGATTTCGTCAATCTCTCCCAAACGCCGCAGGACCATCATGACAATCGTGCGGGCAAAGGCGGTATCACGCGCTTCCAGGCCGCCTTTGCTGATCGACGTTTCGAGCGCGTCGTAAAGCGGGCGCTCGTTAAAGAATACCGCTTGCAGCGTGGCCAAGGCTGCGCCGCGCGCACCGAGTCCGCGAACTACCGGTTGTTTGGGGCGCTGGTTCAATTAGCCCCACGGTCCGCGGCGCGGCACGGGCTGGGCTGCGCCGTCCATGCCCTGCGCCATTGCCTTCAGGCGCGCGACACGATTTTCGGTTGAAGGATGGGTCGTGAACAAATTGTCCATGCCGTGACCCGCCAGCGGATTGATGATGAACATGTGAGCCGTGGCTGGATTGCGTTCGGCATCGGCATTGACGATTTGGGTGGCGCCTGACTGGATGCGCTCCAGTGCCGAGGCCAGCCACAATGGCTGACCGGCAATTTCAGCCCCTACCCTGTCAGCTTCGTATTCGCGGGTGCGGCTGATGGCCATTTGCACAAGGCCTGCAGCAATGGGCGCCAAAATGACCAGCGCGATCGTGCCGATCATGCCCATGGCGTTGTTGCGGTCGCCGGTCGATGAGCGGAAAAACAGCGCAAAATTTGCCAGCATAGAAATTGCACCGGCGATGGTGGCGGTCACCGTCATCGTCAGCGTGTCGCGATTTTTAATGTGCGCAAGTTCATGCGCCAAGACGCCTGCCAATTCCTCGCGGGACAGACGCGCTAGCAGGCCGGTTGTTACGGCCACTGCAGAATGTTGCGGGTCGCGTCCGGTGGCGAAGGCGTTGGGTTGCTCGTTCTGAATAATATAAACTTTGGGCATCGGTAGTTGGGCGCGCCGTGCAAGCTCTCGCACCAAGTCAAACAGCTCTGCGTCCTGACTGGCGCCGACTTCCTGCGCGCCGTACATGCGCAGAACCATTTTGTC
Source organism: Rhodobiaceae bacterium (assembly GCA_031413455.1). Classification (GTDB taxonomy): domain Bacteria; phylum Pseudomonadota; class Alphaproteobacteria; order Micropepsales; family Micropepsaceae; genus SZUA-430. The sequence goes on along the minus strand of JANOFD010000076.1, from coordinate 5,069 downwards.
GGAGTTCCAGTAGGCGAACGCGTTCACCCCGATGGCCAACACGAAGGCGATCGCCATGCCGCTGCTGCCGCCGATGAGCCCGCCGACGGTCACAAACATTGCGGTCATAAACGCAAGCAGGATTGCGGTCTTGGTCCAATTCATATGGGTTTGCGCGCCTCGAAATTGCCTGGGCGTAGACTTAGGTGCGAAATGTCTTTCCTTCAAGCAACTCTATTCGCCAGGATTGCCCCATGAGGCGGGGGTGGGCGGCGGTTCTGCGACCAAAGGGTCCGAATCTACAGGAAACGGCAATTCCTGAAGGTGTTCAGCCTTCCAGCGCATGGCCATGGAAATGCGAGAACGGCCGGAAGGGTGATCGTAGAAGACAAATTCTTCCCACGGTGTGGGGTCGAGTTTACGGTATTCGGAGAGTTTGAGCGCCGTTGTGGCAAAGCCATCGGGTTCGCGGGCTGCATTGAGGCCAAAGATGTCTGCTTCGGCTTCGTTGGTGCGGACGATGGTGTTGGTCAACGGCGTTGCGAGCATGCCGAAGAGTGAAAGCAACAGCACAATAATGGGCAGACCCGCGGGGTCGGAAATGTCGCGCACACCCCACCAGGATCCAAATGCACCGTGGAGCATATAAAAACCCCAATCGGTCAGCAGGAAACCAAGCGCTGCCAGCACGGAGAGTGCAATGATCATTTCGTAAATGTGGCCCAAAGCATAGTGGCCGATTTCGTGCGCCATCACCGCTTTCACTTCAGCCGGGGTCGCACGATTGAGCAGATTGTCGTTGAGCGAGATGCGGGTCGTGCCCATGAAGCCGGAGACATTGGCGCTGATGCGTTTGTGTTGCCTGGAGGCATTAAATTCGACCACGTCATCGGCGGGAACACCATTGGCGCGCGCAATCGACAGGATTTGCTGCTTGAGGTCACCTTCGCGCATGGGTTTGTAATCGTTGAACAACGGCGCGATGAAAACCGGCGCGATCGTCGCACTGACCATGATGAAAAGCGTGACAACTCCTGCGCCCCAGAGCCACCACGCTTCGCCGGTGCGGCGGATGACGGCGTAAAGACCTACCAGAAAAATGCTGCTCATGATCACGTTGATGGCCATGCCGATGGCAAATTCGGTCAGCCACGCCATCATGGTGAGATTGGACAGGCCGTACTCATGTTCGCGATAGAACCCTATCTGGAGCGTGTAGGGAAATGTCATGACTGAAGTTACGAAGACGATCAGTGCGGCATAAATAAATGTCTGCAGCCAGATCCTTGAGGTTATCGATTCCGCCAGATCGCGTATGCCCGCCGAGGCCCGCGTGAACAGCAGGATCAGGGCCACTGCCATCGCGTAGAGGCCGTCCCAAAGAATTAGCCAGTAACCGCCTTCAAAATAGGCATCGGACTTTGCGCGTGCCGCGCCTCCAACTGTGGCCAAGTAGGCTTCGGTGGCGGCTTGGGCATTGAAGTCTGCGGCGGTTGCAATACTGAGTGAGAGTGGCCACACCACAGTGATCGCCAATAAAATCGCGATGCGATTCAACATCCCAGCCCCCATTTTCCCCGGCTTAAGCTTATCGGGTTGATTTGGCGCCGTCGCCCGGGGAAGATGGTCAATGCACTATATCGCGCCAAGATGCGGCAGCAGGGACACAGGGCTCATGACGATGGACACAGAAATAGCGGCGCGAATTGCTGCTGCAGCGCAGCGAGCGCTGGCCGAGGCCGAGGCCCGTCGGGCGGAGCAATCGAAAACTCCTGGCGCGAGCGCCAAAGAGATCGGCGGCCGCAAGGGGCTTGACCCGGTGCGCTACGGCGACTGGGAGAACAAAGGCATCGCCTGCGATTTTTAGTTCAGGACATCCAACAGTCTGCGACAATCGGATTTGGCACAGTTGACGGGATTGACATCGCTGGACGGCGCGTAGGTGATCGTCAACGGCTTGCCGGAGCGCATACTGCGCCAGGCTTTGAGCAACACCGTCTCGGCAACCGGTTGGCCCGTGTCGACGGCGAAAAAATTGAATTTGTTGCGAGCGCGATTGTAACAGCGCACATGGGTGCGGTCATAAAACGCCATGATGTCCCGCACGAAGCAGCGATGAGATGGTGGTTTGAGCGGCATTGTGCCCTCGTCGACTTCTGCGGCGTCTACGGAGTCCAATGGCTTTCTTTTTATTGGCTTGGGTGGCTCGGGATCATTGGGTACGGGTTGCATGGTCAGGGGCGGTCGATCCGGCGAAGGCGCGGCTGCTTCAGCTGGCGTTGCTAACGGGGGTTCGGGCAGCGGCGTTTGGGCCGCCACTGGTATTGCGAGCAAACCTGCAAGCGAAATTGCCAGCCAGAACTGCCGTTTCATACCTTACCCCTGAAGTATCGTTATGACAGGTTGAATAGACGCGCATCCGTGCTGCTGCCGTCAAGGGTCAAATCGAAATGGATAATTCTGACAAGCCTTATCGCCTTATCGCCTTGGGCCGGATTCCGGCGGCAACGCGCGATCTCATGGGTGATACGTTGGGCTCGTTTTCCGGCTTGGCACTTGAACCTGGCTCGTGGGCCGCAAAGGGTGACAGCGTATCAGGGGTGCTTCTGGCGCTGCCGGACAGGGGGTTCAACGTTCCTGAGGAGGGCAAGTTCAGCGATTATGCTTCGCGGGTTCACAGGATAGCGTTTGCGCTCAAGGATGGCACGCTCAGCTTGTCGTTGGCGGGCACCCAATATTTACGCGATGGGAACGGTGCGCTGACGACGGGGATCGATCCACAGGAGCATTGGATCAAACATCTGGGAACGCGCGTGCCGAGCCCCAAAAGCGGCGCGGGGGCTGGGTGCATTTCAATGGACAGCGAAGGGCTGGCGGTTACCGCTGATGGGCGGCTGTTTGTCAGTGACGAGTTTGCCTGCGCTATTTATTGCTTCTCGCGTGACGCGCAGATGAACGGCGTGATCGCGCCTCCCGACGCCTTTGTGCCTCACGTTGACGGCACGGTCTGCTTTTCTTCGGCGGACGGTACCGAGGTTGAGCGTGGGCGCATGACGAATGATGGCTTCGAGGGCCTTTCACTGTCGCCGGATGGGCGGAAACTTTATGCGCTGCTGCAAAGTCCGTTGCGCCAGGACCGCGACGGGCCAAGGGAGAGTTGGCGTTACACCAGGCTGTTGGCCTTTGATGTTGCGGGCAAGGAACTGCCAACCAAGCCGGTCGCACATTACGTCGTCGAGTTGCCGCTTTATTGCGACAGACAACAATCCGCCGAGGTCAACGAAATTGTGATGCTCGATGGGACGCGCGTTTTAATTTTGGCGCGTGACAATCGCGGCTTTGGCGCCAAGGAGCGTCACCGCGGTAAGCCCATAGCGTTTAAGCAGGTTATGATCGGGTCGTTGGTGGGCGCGACAAATCTTGCGGGCTCCAAGTTTGAGCACAAAGCCAAGCCTGTTGCGCCCGACGGCGAATTGGAACCGGATATTGTGGCTGTAAAGCTTACGCCGTTTCTGGACATTGCGGATCAGACCGAGCTCAATCGCGTTGGACTATCGGCGCGCGCAGCCGAGCGGGGGCATCAATTGCTTTCCGCGAAATGGGAGTCGCTGGTGTTGTCGCCGGTGCTGAATGCCAAGCGGCCGCGCGAACGCTTGCTGTTCGTGGGCAACGACAATGACTTTCGCACCCGCTCAGGCTTCATGCCCGACGGCGCCTATGACGGCGGCTTCGAGCATGACAACATGGTGCTGGCCTACCGTGTGACTTTACCGGAGTGACGCGAGCAGACACTTTGCGCCACCGCAAGCGTTTCACCGGGGATGGGGACTTGGGGAGCGCAAAGTAGACATTATTCACTGACCCGTAACACCGTCACATCGGCGGAGAACTGCCGAAATCTGCGTAACATTGAGCATTGCGTGTGTACGCACAGCGCGCTCGGTGCCGCGCTTGGCCCACGGATGCCTGGTAAAAAATCAATCTCCAAATTCCGTCATGGCCGGGTCAAGAGCCCGGCCATGACGCTTTTTTTTGATTTCGTGTCAGGTGACAGCAGAAACGGCAACAAAGGGCGCCCACCCAAGGCTTCACGCGGTGGATGTTTTGGCAGGATATTCAAAAATTCAAGTCGCAGCGGAAAGAAGGGCGTTGCAATCAGCCCAACCCCGAAATAGGAACGTATATAGAACAATTTTGCGCCGCGCAAGCGGAAAATGATTCCGCGAGGCTGTGCATCCACTTGCCCCCCGCACGCGGCTACTGCATGGACACAAATATTCGCTCAGTTCCGCACTTTTAAATACTCTGTGACCCCGCGCGCGGGCAGCAGCACCCCTCATGCTGCGCTGCAGACACGGGGCCCATACGTGGTGCGGGGCAAGGCACTTGTGGAACCAGGCACCGATCTTTGGCGGCGAGGCTGCACCCCGGTGGGTCCCGCATTAGCGCAGCAGCACAAGAGTGCGGCTGCGCGCGCGGGGGATGACATCGCTTTTTGTATTGGCGATGTGTGCATGCGGTAGCGCCAAGCGGGGGCAGGCAGAAAATATGGTGTCTTCGTCAGAATTTTATGTTCGCGCCTAAGGTTCCAAGAAAATATTCCTCCGAATCGAATTCGATCTGGGTAGTTTCATCGGGCTGGCCGGAGCGGTTGGCTACGGGATGGGTGTCGGATTCTCCGTATTTGGCACCAAGGGAGAGCTCCAACGCTCGCGCTCCCGGCGGCGTATATTTCAACGCGGCTCCCAGTTGATAGCCGAACGTCGTGTCGTCCTTGGAGACGCCGACGTGCTGCGTGTCGGTAATGAACCCGATGAGGTAGAGGCTGTCGGCGCCTTGTGCGTCGAGGAAGTTCACGCCGGCTTTGGCTTCGACGGCGAGCCTGAAGCCTGAGAATTCGCCGGCGTATCGAAGTTCCTTGTCCCAATAGTTATCGATCGGGATTTCGGCGCCCCCTTTCACGAACACACCAAAATTGAGCGTTTCGATGTCGGTGCTGTAGCGAAGATCGGTGGCGAAGCCCTCGACGCTTCCGGACAACGTGTCCGAGGTTTCAAGGCGCGTGTATGACAGGCCAAGCCCCAGCGTCG
>JANOFD010000075.1:0-6210 GCA_031413455.1 Rhodobiaceae bacterium | reverse complement strand
CGATCGCATCTGCACCGTTGTCATAACTAAGTTGCTGAGGAATCCCCATGTTTGAAATGAATCGACGTCGAGCAGGTTGAGGCGGCGCTGGTCCCTGCCCTTCAGGAATTCGGCGATGGGCACGAGGGCTTGCCTTCGCATGACGTCGGCGGTGCCTGCGAACAAAGTTTCGACCTGGAAGTCGTAGCGCTGGGCGGAGTCTTCGGTGAGCCAGCCGCCTGACTGATAGTGAAAGTTCTGCAGATAGTAGCGCGGGAATTTTTCGTGCAAATCTTCGTCCAGGACTTCGTCGTGGACATGGTCGCGGCGGCGGGCCGCCACTTGCGGAACGTCGCGCAGAAAGTCGAAAGACTTGCGCAGCGTGGTGAGCGCACCCTGATCCAGCGCCGACGGCGCAGCATAGACGCCGGCGTCGATGTTGGCCCAGTCGCGTTCGAACAGGGACCGCATTTCCTTCAGGAACAGATCGCGGCTTGGGTATTTGTGTTCGACCTTCACGCCTGCTTGGGCGAAGGCGGTGCGTTTGCCCAGGCGGTTGGCCAGGATGTGGTGGCCGCCATACCAGGCGACGCGCGCGGATTGGCTGAGGCGGTAGGCGGTGCGGGCGATGAGGCTGGGCATTGCTAAGTCCTCATAAACAACGCTGCCAGCTCTATGTGGGCCGACCAGAGGAATTGGTCAATGGGGGTCACTTTTTCAAGCGTGTAACCGCCATCGATGAGAATGCGCGCGTCACGGGCGAATGTTGCGGGGCCGCAGGAGATGGAGACGATGCGCTGGACCTTGGAGGCCGCCAGTTGTTCGCATTGCGCTTTTGCGCCCGCGCGAGGCGGGTCGATGACGACAGCGTCAAAGGCGCTGAGTTCGGATGTCAGCAGAGGCCGGCGGAAGAGGTCGCGGCGTTCGGCGGTGATAGGTTTCAAGCCCTGGGCGTTGCGCAGTGCGGTCGTGAGTGCAGCTATGGATTCTTTTTCACTGTCGTAGGCGCACACTGCTGTTTTTCTGGCCAGCGCCAAAGTGAAAGCGCCGGAGCCGCAGAATAGGTCGGCGACGCGCTTGGCCTGCCCCACGCCTGAGACAGCCAGTTCCTGCAACGTGGACTCCGCTGCGGGGACAGCTTGCAAGAAGCTGCCGGGCGGCGGTGTGACGTCGACACCGGCCCAGCGAATGGTGGGGGCGTGCGCTTGCGCTATGAGTTCGCCGTTGACGGTCAGGCGCGCCAGATCGAGCCTGGTGGCGAGGCTTGCCAGCTTGATGCGAAGCGCGCCGTCGATGTCGACGCGCGGCAGGCCCAGCGTCATGTCTATGCCAGTGTCCGTGCGGGTGACATCGATTTCGGCGCGGCCTTGCTCGGGCAGTATGCCGACCAGCCCCTTGCGAAGCGGGGCCAGCAAAGCCACCAGGTCCGGATGCGCGACGTGACAGTCATCAAGATCAACGATGTAGTGGGTGCCGCGCTCTTGGAAGCCGATCATCACTGCGTCGTGCACGATGCGCCCGGTAAAGACGGCGCGGCGGCGGGTGCGCGGTTCGAAGGTGACGAGGTCCGCGATCTCGACATTTTCGATGCCACGTTGGGCGAGCGCGTGAATGACCTGCTCGCGCTTCCATTCACGATAGGCCGCAGGCGCGACATGTTGCAGGGCACAGCCACCGCAGGTGCCGAAGTGTTTGCACGGCGGTCTCGTGCGGGTTGGTCCTGGCGACAGGACTTCCGCCATGCGGGTGCGGTCACCCACCGTTTCCGCGGCGACAATGTCGCCGGGTACGGTGAAAGGGACATAGAGACCTTCGGCTGTTTCGCCGTCGCCGCGGTGACCCAGGCGAACGATCTTTTCGCGCGTCAGTGGAGCTGTCACGCCCTAAAGCCGATGGTGGCGGCGGCCCCGCCCAAAGCGGTCAGCGCCGTTGCGACGATGTGCTGGGCGTTCAGACCTGCTACATCGTATTGTTTTTGCTGGGTATCGTGATCGATGAAAATATCCGGCAAAATCATCGGCCGGAATTTGCAGCCGCGGTCGAACAGCCCGGACGCCGCCATGAATTGCATGACGTGGGAGGCAAAGCCGCCGACGGCGCCTTCTTCGATGGTGATGAAGACTTCGTGGTTTTTTGCCAGGCGGCGAATGAGGTCTTCGTCGAGCGGTTTGCAGAACCGGGCATCGGCGACCGTGGTCGACAGGCCGCGCGCGTTGAGGTCGTCGGCGGCCTTGAGGGCTTCGGTCAGCCTGGTTCCATATGAGAGAATTGCGATCTTGGTGCCCTCGCGGATAATCCGGCCTTTGCCGATCTCCAGCGGAATGCCTTTGGCCGGCAGTTCGATGCCGACGCCTTCGCCGCGCGGATAGCGCACGGAGGACGGGCCGTCATCGATGGCGACTTGGGTTGCCACCATGTGGCGCAGCTCGAGCTCGTCGGAGGGCGCCATGACAACGAAGCCCGGCAGTGTCGCGAGATAGGTGGTGTCGAACGATCCGGCATGCGTGGCACCGTCGGCGCCCACCAAACCTGCGCGATCGAGCGCGAAACGCACCGGCAGTTTTTGAATGGCGACGTCGTGCACGACTTGATCGTAGGCGCGCTGCAGGAAGGTGGAATAGATGACGGCAAAAGGCTTCAAGCCTTCGGTTGCCAAACCGGCCGCGAAGGTGACCGCGTGTTGCTCGGCAATGCCGACATCGAAGCAGCGCTTGGGAAACTGTTTGGCAAATAGATCGAGGCCGGTGCCCGAAGGCATGGCGGCCGTGATGGCGACGATTTTTTCATCGGCCTCAGCTTCGGCGATCAGGCTTTCGGCGAATACTTTTGTGTATTGCGGCGCATTCGAAAGACTTTTCTTTTGGGCGCCGGTGATGACGTCGAACTTCACGACGCCATGATATTTGTCGGCGGAGTCTTCGGCCGGTGCGTAGCCCTTGCCCTTCTTGGTGACGACGTGGACCAGCACCGGGCGGTCGATGTCGGCGTCGCGCACGTTGGTGAGGACCGGCAAGAGATGGTCGAGACTGTGACCGTCAATCGGGCCCACATAATAGAGGCCGAGTTCCTCGAACAAGGTGCCGCCCATCCACATGCCCTTGGCATATTCTTCGGCGCGCCTTGCCTTGTCTTCGACAAAGTACGGCATTTTCTGTGCCAGTTGCCGGGCGAAATTGCGAAGAGTCTGGTAGGTCGAAGAGGACACTACACGCGAAAGATAAGCGCTCATGGCGCCGACAGGCGGCGCGATGGACATGTCATTGTCGTTCAGGACGATGATCAGACGCGTGCGCTGGGCGCCGGCGTTGTTCATGGCCTCGTAGGCCATACCGGCCGACATGGCGCCGTCACCGATGACACAGACGACGTTGCGGCTTTCGCCCTTGAGGTCGCGCGCCACGGCCATGCCAAGGCCCGCCGATATCGATGTCGAAGAGTGGGCGGCGCCGAAGGGGTCGTAGTCGCTTTCCGAGCGTCTGGTAAAACCCGACAGCCCGCCGCCCACGCGAAGCGTGCGAATGCGATCGCGCCGGCCGGTCATGATCTTGTGGGGATAGGCTTGGTGGCCCACGTCCCAAATCAGGCGGTCGTGCGGCGTGTTGAAAATGTGATGAAGCGCGACGGTAAGCTCGACCACACCCAAACCCGCGCCCAAGTGACCGCCCGTGACCGAGACGGCGTCAATCGTTTCCTGGCGTAACTCCTCGGCGAGGAGTTTCAACTCGTCGCGAGAGAGATTACGGGTGTCCGAGGGAGAAGCAATCTTATCCAGAAGAGGAGTGTTCGGAGGCATTGGACCCAACTAAACCGACCGCCGTTTTCGCTGCGTTGAAGGTAGCGCTGTTGCATCCAACATCATTGCGGCATTTACGCGCGGCGATTGACGACAAACGAAACTAAACCCCGCAAAAGGTCTGCCTTTTCGTCGAAGACATCAAGATGGGCCGAGGCTTGGTTAGCAAGCATTTCGGCCTGAGAGCGTGCGCGTTCGGTGCCCAATATTGTGACGAAAGTCGCTTTACCGGCTTTTTGATCTTTGCGCGCGGCCTTGCCCATCACAGCGGGGTCTCCTTCCGCATCCAGAAGGTCATCTGTGATTTGGTAGGCAAGTCCCAAATCCTGAGCATAATTTGTCAGCGCGTGGCGCATCTGGGTAGAGGCCTTGCCCATAATGGCACCGGCCTCGCAGGCGAACGTGATAAGGGCGCCGGTCTTGAGCCGCTGCATCCGCGTAATTTGGCCGATGTCGTCGAGCGTGCCCTTGGCCACGATGTCGATCATCTGGCCGCCGACCATGCCACCAAAGCCCGAGGCCTGGGCGAGCCTTAGCACCAGATCACTGCGCACGTGGGGGTCAGGATGGGTTTCATGCGCCGCCAGCAAGGCGAAGGCGTGCGTCAGCAACGCGTCACCCGCCAGGATCGCCGTCGCCTCGTCGAATTTTTTGTGGGTAGCGGGCCTGCCGCGGCGAACATCGTCGTTGTCCTTGGCGGGCAAGTCATCGTGGACCTGCGAATAGGCGTGCACGCATTCGTTGGCCGCCGCGACGCGTGACAGCGCGCGCCGGTCAACGCCAAACAAGCGGCCGGCCTGGAGCACCAGGAACGCGCGGATGCGCTTGCCGCCTTCGAGGGTTGCATAGCGCATGGCCTCGATGACACGCGCTTGCGGGCCAGCGGGTTCGGGCAACATATCCTGAAGCACGTCTTCCATGAAGACAGAGACTTCGTTGAGGGCTGGTTCTATCGGAGCAATTGTCACGTTTCGGATTCCCTATTTATCGTCGAACGGCACAACGGAGGGCGCGCCGCCCGGTCCGATCACGATTTTCTCGATGCGAGCCTCAGCATCGCGCAGTTTAGTTTCGCAGTGCGCTTTGAGGGCCGTGCCCTTCTCGTAAATCGCGATGGATTCCTCGAGCGGCACCTGGCCCTTCTCGAGCTGCTGGACAATTGTTTCCAGTTGCTGGAGCGCCTGCTCGAAGCTCAAGCCGGAGATGGCGCCAGGTTTTTTGTCGTCTTTGGTCATGCGTTTGAGTCAAACCTGTGTTTCGATGGCTCTATACATTGTTTGGCGGCGTAAGGTCGAGGATTGAAAATTGCAAAGCGAGCAAATCCGGGCTCTAAGATGGCTGGCATGAGCAATGATAAACACTTGTTCCATTACGATGGCACCGGCGGCGCGCGGATCGCGGCCTATCGCTGGCCGGCACAGGGAATCACACACGCAGTTTTGCAGGTCGCGCACGGCATGGGCGAGCACGCGCTGCGATACTTTGCGCCGCTCCAGACGCTGCGAGGCAAGGGCGTTGCCATCTATGCCAATGACCATCGCGGACACGGTCTGACGGCGCAAGTCTTGGGCGACTTCGGCGCGGGTGGCTTTGCCGCCGTGGTCGATGACATGGCGCGGCTGAGCGAACTTGCCCGGCGCGAGAATCCGGGCAAGAAGCTGATCCTGCTCGGCCATTCGATGGGCTCGTTCGCGGCACAGATTTATTTGCTGACGCATAGCCGTTTGATCGATGGCGTGGTGCTGTCGGGGTCGGCGGCGCTCGATCTTCTGCCGATGCCGCAAGACCCGAATGCCCCGGCTTTGGAGGCATTCAACGCGCCGTTTGAACCCGCGCGCACGAAGTTCGATTGGTTGAGCCGCGACCCGCGCGAGGTCGATAAATATATCGCCGATCCGCTGTGCGGGTTTTCGATGAACGTCGCGTCGATGCAGTCGATATTCGTGGCGGCGGCGCCGTTGTTTGCACCTGGAGCTCTCTCGCAGATCAGGCCTGACTTGCCGGTCTATATCTTCTCCGGCGACAAGGACCCGGTGAATGGCGGGCTGGCCTGGTTGACACCGCTTGTGGATCGTTATCGAGCGGCCGGCATCAAAGATGTGACGCACGATTTCTACGCTGATGGGCGGCACGAGATGCTGAACGAGACGAACCGGGCAGAGGTGGTGAGCAATCTTGACCGATGGATTGGGCACATCAACTCGTAAGAGTGCGAATGCAAAGAACCTATTGAGATGCTGCTGAAAATTGCCGTTTCCGGATATCGTTCGTTGCGCGATGTGGTGCTGCCACTCGAACGTCTGAATCTCATTACTGGCGCCAATGGCTGCGGCAAATCCAATCTCTACAAGGCGATTGGACTGTTGGCAGCGGTTGCGCAAGGCCGCGTTGCTTCGGCGCTGGCGATGGAAGGTGGGTTGCAGTCAACGCTTTGGGCG
>JANOFD010000074.1:0-5555 GCA_031413455.1 Rhodobiaceae bacterium | reverse complement strand
GTCGGCGCCGGCAGCCAGCGCGCGGCGAAACCGCGCCCGGTCGCCCTCCGAAGTCGTAACTTCAAATTCGGTGCCATAATGCGCCGACAGCACCTTATAGTCCGCACCACTATCCGCCAGCGCCGCCGCCACTTCGCTCATGTCGCCGGGGGTCAGTTGCCCCGGTCGCGCCTCGCCATCACCCAGCGAGCCATAGCCGCTGCCGCCAATCCCAACCGCGCCGAATGCCACCCTCCGCCCTTGGCGCTCCACCACGCGCGGCCCCCGCGCCGCTGCGCGCGAAATCCCAAGCCCCGCATGCGCCGCACCAATAGCGTCGAGATGCTTCAGCGTCTCGCGCCCGCCCTCAAGCCCGTAATCCATCGAATGATTGTTCGCCGTCGAAAACACATTGAAGCCCAGCCGCAGCAAATGCCGCACGCCATCGGGATGGGTGCGAAAGCCGAACCGCTTCAGGCTCGCCGTCAGATCGTTGCGATCCGTCACCACCGTTTCCAGATTGGCGAAATTGATGTCGCCGTCGATCAGCCCCGCCACACCCGGCGTCGCCTCGTTCCACGCGATCTGCATCCCCTGCTTGATACCAAACCCCGCACGGACAGGCTGAAAACTTCCGTTCAACCCCGTGTCGCCCGCCAGCACGATGGTCAGTTGTGTTTCAGCGGGAGGTAGCGGAGCCGCAGGCGGCTGTGGTGTGAACGCAAGCGGCGCAACCTCGTCGGCCCGCACCTCGACCACGCCACGCATCAACGCGCCAAGATCGCGCAGATCAAAATGCCCACGCTGCGGCGCCGAAACCTTCACCACCAGCGCCCCACACATCAGCGCGATGAATACCAGAGCAGCAACGACACGCATGCGAATTCCTCTAACCACACTCGACGCCTGGCCACAAAGCATTGCCGCCTCAGGATTTCACCCCCTTTCGCCCGCAGCATGTACCAAAACACTCACTTCACGCTGAAGCTGCGCCACCCTTCTAAAACCCACCAATCTCCCCTATGGTCACGCTCGACCAAGGGGGAGCCGTCCGCATGACCGCCGCAGCACTCGACGACGCACCGCACGCGAAGATTCCGCCGCGCGCGCTCATCGCCGTCGTCATCGGCAACTGGCTCGAGTTTTACGACTACATCGTCTACTCATTTTTCGCGGTGCAGATCGGCAAGGCGTTCTTCCCCGGCGACGACGTGCTGATGTCGCTGTTCTTTGCTGGCCTGGTTTTTTGGGCGGGCTTTTTCACCAGGCCCCTGGGCGCTGCCGTCATCGGCGCCTATTCCGACCGCGCGGGCAGGCGGGCGGCACTGAGCCTGACCATAATTCTCATGGCTATCGGCACCGGCATGATCGCGCTGACGCCGGGCTACGCCGAGATCGGCATCTGGGCGCCGATACTTTTGATCAGCGCCCGCCTGATCCAGGGCTTCTCCTGCGGCGGCGAAGTCGGCCCCGCCACGACTTATTTGCTGGAGGCGGCCTCGCCTAAGGAACGCGCCGCCTACACCGCCTGGCAAGGCATCAGCCAGCAATTCGCGGGCATCATGGGTTCAGGGCTCGGGCTGATCCTCGCGGCCAATCTGTCGACTGCCGACCTCAACGACTGGGGATGGCGCATCCCGTTCTTCATCGGCATTCTGATCGGCCCGATCGGTCTCTACATCCGTAGGGCCTTGCCCGAGACGCTCGACAAACACGAAGCCCACGAAAGCGGTTGGGCGGTTCTCAAAACCCTGTTCCGCCACCACAGCCCCGCGATCATCCTCGGCGTCATGTGCATCATCGGCCCGACGGTCTCGACCTACGTCTCGGCCTACATGACCAGCTACGCCATCACCACGCTGAAACTCTCCAACGAAACCGGACAGTTCACGACGCTCTGCGGTTATATCGCAGCCTTGGCAGGTTTCCCCATTGGCGCCTGGTTCGCCGACCGCATCGGCGCCAAGATCTCGATTCTGGTGCCGCGCGTGCTGTTCCTCGCCATTGTCTATCAGGCCTATGTGATGATGACCGCGCCCGACATCACGCTGGAACGGCTAGTGCTGATCAACGTGACCCTGAATTTCATCCTGGCACTGTCATACGGCGGCCTCTACGCGCTGCTCACCCAGGCCTTCCCGAAATCCGTGCGCTCGACCGGAGTTTCCATCGCCTACGCGCTGGGTGTCACCATCTTCGGCGGCTCAACCCAACCCGCCATCACCTGGCTGCTTGCCAACCTCAACGACCCCCTCATCCCCGCCTGGTACCAAATCGCCGCCAACCTGATCGCCATCGTGGGCGTCGTGTTGATCGCAACGGCGAAGGACGACAGGGCAAAGTAAGGCCCTCACCCTTTTTTGCGAGAGCAAAAAAGGGTGAGGGGACTGCGACGGTCGAAACATGAACCACGCCTAACTCAGGCGTTCAGTTTCAATTCAGGCCGGGCGCGCCATACAGGGCGCGTCGCTGCTTCTGCGACAGCAACAAGGGAATACGCAAATGAAAATGAAACTCGCCTCCATCGCAGCGCTTGGCGCGCTCGCAATTGCTGCGCCCGCGAGCGCAGACAACATTTCTCTCGGAATTCCAGGCTATGGGGGCTCCGGTTGTCCGGGCGGCAGTGTTTCGACCATCCTAAGCCCCGACCAAAGATCGTTGAGCCTGCTTTTCGACGAATACCAGGTTTCCGCTGGCGGTTCAACCGGGAGATCCTTTGACCGCAAAAGTTGCAATGTGGCAATTCCCGTTCATGTGCCCCAGGGCATGAGCGTGGCCATCCTGGCGGTTGACTATCGTGGCTACAATCACTTGCCGAGCCGGGCGATGTCGCAGTTCAACGTCGAATATTTCTTCGCTGGTGGCCGCGGACCTTCCTATCGCAGAAACTTCTACGGCCAGCTCGACTCCGATTACACGATTACCAACGAACTTGTAGCGCACTCTTTGGTCTGGTCGGCCTGCGGCGCCGATGTCAACCTGCGGACGAACTCGAGCATGCGCGTGAGCACTGTCAACAACGCCGAAGCGTCGGCGTCGGTCGACTCTCAGGATGTAAACGCCGCCATCGTCTACCACTTGCAGTGGCGCACCTGCCGTTGATCCCTGCAACCAGGCAGCCGGCCTTCGCCGTGCTGACAAGGAGTTCTTCTTATGCGACGGACGGCTGCCTTCATTGCACTCATGCTGCTGCTTGGCACGGACGCCAGTGCCAAGCGCGATAGTCGCCTTACTGTGTCCCCCAACGCCTGCCAGGGCGGATCGTATTCCACGGTCAACGTCTCGGATGGCGGCACCCTCAGCATTCTATTCGACAATTTCTCCATCACGGTGCCGCCCGAAGCCGATCGGGGCGTCGAAAGACGCTTCTGCAACCTCCAGGTTTCGCTGAATTTGCCGCAAGGCTATTCGCTGGGGGTCTACGAGGTTGACTATCGGGGTTTCACTCGCCTTTCTCGCAATCAGCAGGCCGAACTGAACGTCGACTACACGGTTGGCCGCAAGAACAAGGGCCGGGGTTTTCGCCGCCGCATTCGCGGTGCCTATGAAGGAGAATTCGTATTCAGCGAAGCCCTTGCACCAAATATTCTAAAGCGCGTGGGCTGCGGCGACGCCGCCGTGTTGAACATCGCCGCCATGCTCGAACTGAAAACAAAGAACCAGCCTGAAGAGGCCATGATCGTTCTGGATTCAATCGACGGCGCCGCGCCAGGAGGGCTCGTCTACCACTTCGACCTGAGGAAATGCGGTCAATAAATCATCGGCATTCTCATCGCCGCCAACGTGATCGTGGGCGTCGTGTTGATCACTACGGCGAAGGACGAGAAGGGGAGGTAGGCACAGCGTCCCTATATCTGCCTCCGCTTGCGGAGGAAGTGGCTGCGCGCCGCAGGCGCTGCAGACGATGGGGGGAAGTGTCACTCCGCCTCCATCACCCAGCTGCGCCGCTCGGCGGGATCCAGCACCACGGTCAACCCCTTCAACAGTGAGAACCCGACATTGGCGTAGGTAAAGCGCGCGATGAATGTAACCTCGGGATCGATCAACCGCAGCGGCCCAATCACCACCACGCCATCAATGCGCCCGTCAAAGGCGTCGCGCTCGCCGCCGGCCATCTTCACCGGCTTGCCAGGAACCAGTGGACCCTTCAACTTGAAGCGTTGCACCATCTCAAGCGGCAGCGACAACCCGCGCCCCGAACCCGTATCCAGATGCGCGTACATTCTAACGCCAGCGATATCGACTTCAATCGACGGCAGCGGATGATCGCCGTGATAGGCAGAGGCCGCACCCGCCGGGATCGCCGCCACCCGCTTGGGCACCACAACAACCCGCGACGCCTTCAGCTCAAACCGCACCAGCGAGCCGCGAAACAAATTCGGGCTCATCACACCCGAGATTCCGTCAAGCGGAATACCAAGATCGCCCACCACCGCACGCTGTCCGCTGATATCGGCCTCGCCCAGCCGCGCCCGCGGCAGCGTGGTAATATAGGCGGGGATGGTGCTCTCGCTCCCGGGGCTCGCAATCTGAACATCACCCTGATCGGGCAGATTATGCCGCCGCCCCAGCGCGCTGGTCAAAACGCTCCCACCCGCGCCCGTGTCGAATATCACCTTGACCGGCGCCGAGTCGAAAATGCTCAGCTGCGCTGTCGGACGCGGACCGGACATGTCCAGCGCAATAATCCCGCCGGTCTGCGCGGGCTCGTCACGCGCCGCCACCGCACCAATCGTGGCCGCGACTATGGCCGCACCCAGGAAAAGCATCCATCGTCTGATCATGTTTCGCCCCTTTACCGCTGCCATTAACGATGGTTGAAACCTGAGTCAAACGGGCTAAAGATGCATGGCCCTCCGCGCCCATCGCTTCTCAACAGGTCGATCCAATATGTCCCCCCTAAACCCCCGCTCCACTCTCGCCACCCACGAGGTCACAAACCAGCCGCCGCCGTTCGAGGACGTGAACCTCTTCGCCACCGACGCGGCCTTGCGCGAAGCGGTCGAGCGCGAGGGCGGCCAGACGCACGCGGCTCACCTGAACACCTTCGGCGCCCGCGCAGGCTCGGCAGACGTCATCGCCTGGAGCTTTGAGGCCAACCGCAACGCGCCCGAACTCAAAACCTTCGACCGCTTCGGCCGGCGCATCGACGAGGTGAACTTCCACCCCAGCTATCACAAGTTGATGGAACTCGGTCTCGAAGGCGGCGTCGCCTCGCTCGCTTGGACGGCGCCCAAGGGCGGCCACGTCGCGCATACCGCGCTCCTTTACATGCTGGCGCAAATCGAACAGGGCGTCTGCTGCCCGATGACGATGACCTATGCCGCACTCCCCGCGTTGCGCCACCAGCCGGACCTCGCCCGCGAATGGGAGCCGCGTATCACCAGCGGCCGCTACGACGCTTCATCGCAGCCGGCCTCAGCCAAACGCGGCGTGACCATCGGCATGGCGATGACGGAAAAGCAGGGCGGCTCCGACGTGCGCGCCAACACCACGCGGGCGGAAAAAGACGGGGACGCCTTCACCCTCACCGGCCACAAATGGTTCTGCTCGGCACCCATGTGCGACGCTTTCCT
>JANOFD010000073.1:0-8446 GCA_031413455.1 Rhodobiaceae bacterium | reverse complement strand
GTGGACGATGGCGATGACGGGGATGCCTGATTTGGACATCTTAGCGAGGTTGGCAAAGCCGCGGCCGCCGCGCACGAACATGTCGGATTGGCGCAAGAGGTTGGCACCGGCGCTTTCGATGAGTTGAATGTAGGGGAGTTTGTTTTCGAGGGCGATTTCCTGAGCGCGCTGGCCTTTGTCGACGCCGATGGGTGTGGCGGCGCCGCCTTTGATGCCTGAGTCACTGGCGGAGATGAGCACGCGCGCGCCTGAAACGGTGCCGATGCCGGCGATGAAGCCGCCGCCGCTGGCATTGGCTTCGCCGTCGTCGTCATGCATGCGCAGACCGGCAAGCGTCGACAGCTCTATGAAGGGTGTGCCGCGGTCGAGGAGAAGATCGACACGGTCGCGCGGGAGAAGCTGGCCGCGCTCGGCGAATTTTTTTGCAGATCGTGCCGAGTTGGCGCGCACCTTGGCCTCAAGGGCGCGGACTTCGGCCAGCAGTTTGAGGTGGCCTTCGCGGTTGGCGCGGGCGAGGTCAGAGGTGAGATCGGTTTGGGATTCGATGGTGGTCATGGGGGTTTGTTTTCAGATTGGGCGGAGACAGCGCATCATCGCCATCGCGCGAGCACAATGCAAACACCCCTCAAAAACCGTCATGGCTGGGCTCTTGACCCGGCCACCCAGCGACCTCGCGTCTGCGAGGTCACGAGACAACGCATGAGTGGCGTCCTCAAAAATTGAACCACCAAGGACACCAAGGCACTCAAGCTCGTTCCAAACTCTTGGTGCTCTTGGTGGTCTTGGTGGTTGATCCTTCTTGTTTGGTGACGATTTCCCTGGGTGGCCGGGTCAAGTGCCCGGCCATGACGGAATTTTTGTGTTTGTTTTTTTGAGGCGAATACAGCAACAAATCGCGAACGTTAAGGATGGTTGGTGGTCGACGGGGTGGGAGGGGGCAGTTAAATTCGGGGCGGTTTAACTCTGGGGTTCCTCTTGTGACAATTCGAATTTTTGCGGCGTTTTTGGTTTTGTTGATGGCCGGTGTTGCGGTTGCGGCGCCTGGGGTTCGCCGGGTTGAGCGTGGGAATTTGGTGCTGGAGAATATTCCTGACACACCGGCGTCCATGCGTGAGCGGTTGCGGATGTATCAAGCGGCGCGTGGGGCGCTGTTAATGGACTTTTCGCCTGAGGGGCGCAGCATTCTGGTGCAAACGCGCTTTGGCGAGACGGGGCAGTTGCACCGCGTCGATGGGCCGATGGCGATGCGCCGGCAGATTTCGTTCTATGACGAGCCGGTGAACCTTGCACTTTATCGTCCGGGCAAGTGGCCGCAGCGGACGATCCTGTTCAGCCGCGATGTTGGCGGCGACGAGTTATTCCAGCTTTATTTGCTTGATGAGCGCAATGGTTCAACCGTGCGGCTGTCGGACGGCAAAACGCGCAATACCGATCCGGTGTTTTCGCGCGATGGCAAGTGGGTGGCGTGGGCGAGTGTGCCGGCGGATTCGGGGCGCTATCGCGTCATGGTGGCGGACCCCGGCAACCCCAAGTCGGCGCGCGTGGTTCTGGATGAGGACGGCAGCTGGGCGCCGGGTGATTTCTCACCTGATGGGCTGACGCTGGCGGTGACGCGCGACATTTCAGTGAGCGAGCAGGAGGTGTGGCTTGTCGATCTGGTGAGCGGGCGCAAGAGCCAGGTCAGGCCCTCGCCGGTGAAAGTGTTTCGCGGTTCGCCCGCGTTTGCCATTGATGGGAAGTCGCTGTTCTATATCTCCGACGAGGACGCCGAGTTCAGGCAGATCGTGCGCTATGATTTGCGCACGGATGACGAAGATATACTGACGCCGGGTTTGAACTGGGATGTTGAGGCGATGCAAATGGCGCCGAATGGGCGGGCGCTTGCGTTTTCGGTGAATGAAGGCGGCACCTCGCGGCTCTATTTGATGGACACAAAGCGGGGGCGCAAATCGCCGGGACCGCGTCTGGCGCCGGGTGAGATCGACAATTTCAGGTTCAGTGCAGATAGCCGACGTTTGGGTTTTACGCTGAACGGTACGGCCGGGAGTGATGCGTTTGTCTGGGATATGGGTCGCCGTCCGCCGGTGCAATGGACCGATAGCGAGGTGGGTGGGCTGGACAAAAGTTCCTTCGTAGCGCCTGAGCTTGTGACTTATGACAGTTTCGACCAGGTGGATGGCAAGGCCCGGCAAATTTCGTCGTTTGTCTACCGGCCTGCCGGTGCGACTGTGAAGGTGCCGGTGCTGGTCTATATTCATGGTGGACCTGAATCCCAGTATCGCCCGAACTTCAACGCCTTTATCCAGTATCTGGTGCAGGAACTGAAGATCGCGGTGGTGGCGCCAAATGTTCGCGGCTCGACGGGCTACGGCAAGTATTTTGTCGAGCTGGATAATGGCGCCAAGCGCATGGACTCGGTGAAAGACATTGGGGCAACGCTCGACTGGATCGCGCGGCAGCCCAATCTTGAGCCGCGCCGGGTTGCGGTTTACGGCGGGTCTTATGGCGGCTTCATGTCGTATGCGTCGATGATCGAGTATAATCAGCGGTTGGTGGCGGGGATCAGTGTTATCGGCATTTCGAATTTCGTGACGTTCTTGAACAATACCAGCGGCTACCGGCGGGAACTGCGGCGGGTTGAGTATGGCGATGATCGCGATGCGCGGATGCGTGAGGTGTTGCAGCGGATTTCGCCCTTAACGAATGTCGCCAAAATCAAACGGCCGATGCTGATCATTCAAGGCGCGAACGACCCGCGCGTTCCAGTGACGGAGGCCACGCAAATGCTGGCGGCTATTCGCGCGAACGGAGCAGAGACGTGGTACATGCTGGCCAAGGACGAGGGGCATGGGTTTCAGAAGAAGTCCAATCGCGATGCGCAGAATGCGGCGATCGCGGCGTTCTTGAAGTTGAAATTGCTGGGGCAGCGTCTGGAGTAAGTATTAGTCGTCCGATCTACGGGGTGAGAACAGGCTGGTGATGAGGAAGAGTGCCACAATGGCGCCGGCAAAGCCTGCGATGGCCGTCCAGCCGCCAAGTATTGCGCTCGACACCCTGTCGTCGTCGACAGAGTTTAGAAACCAAGACACGTAGTCGAACGCCGTCGACAGATATTTTGAGAAATCCATCAGCTTGCCCTTACATCAATCAGCCCGTAACACTGTGCGCTCAACATCTTGACTTAATTTTGGCAGATAGGCAGCCGCCTCCACATGGACGGATCGATCAACGAAGTTTTGGAATTGCTCGACCTGGAGCAGGTCGAAGTCAACATTTTTCGAGGCAATAGCCCGAAAGATCGCTGGCAGCGGGTGTTTGGCGGCCAGGTTCTGGGGCAGGCGCTGGTGGCGGCCTCACGAACTGTTGAAGGGCGGGTCTGTCATTCGCTGCATGCGTATTTCATCCGGCCGGGCGATCCGAAGATTCCCATTCTCTATGAGGTGGACCGCTCGCGCGATGGCCGGAGCTTTGCCACACGCCGGGTGGTGGCGATCCAACATGGCGAGCAGATCTTCAACATGGCGGCATCGTTTCAGGTGCCGGAGGCGGGGCTTGAGCACCAATTCGACATGCCCAAGGTCGTGGGGCCTGAGGGCCTTGAGCCCGAAGATGTGCGGCGGGCGCGTTTGGCGCATCAAATGCCTGAGGCGGTGCGCGAGCATTTTTCGCGGCCAGGGCCAATCGACGTGCGGCCTATCGATGAAGACGATGATCTGATTAATCCGAAAAAGGCACCGCCCTATCACGACGTCTGGCTGAAGGCGAAAGGCCAGATGCCTGACGATCTGGCATTGCATCAATGCGTGCTGGCTTATGCGTCGGATATGACATTGCTCGACACGTGTCTTATTCCGCACGGGATCAGCTGGTTTTCCGGGCGCCTGCAATCGGCGAGCATCGATCACGCGATGTGGTTTCATCACCCGTTCCGGGTCGATGACTGGCTGCTTTATAGTCACGACAGCCCGAGTGCCGCGGGCGCGCGGGGGTTCAATCGCGGGCTGATATTTGCGCGCCAGGGTCTGCTGGTGGCGTCGGTTGCCCAGGAAGGCTTGATCCGGGTTCGCAGTTGAGCCGTTGAGGCGCTGCCACCGTTAGTATTTTGTTAAGATTTGGCCCCTATTCTTTGCGAATTAGTAAACCGGCTTCCCCAGAGCCGGTCCGAGTCCCCCGCCGGCCGAGTCGTTCCCATTCAACCGGCTCTCCGGCAAACAGGCGGCCAGAAGGCAACCCCCATTGCCGATGGGTCACGGGCGTGGATGTACCCAGCATCCACGCCCCCGCCAGTTTCTTTCTCAAAACTTAACAGGATTTGGTGTCAGTGCGCGGCTTTGCGCAGGCGCTCGGCGTCGCCGGCGCGGGCGAGGCTGGCTGCAATGTTGTTAAGACGCTCGATGGATTCGAAGACGGTGGTGATGGTGCCGTCGTTACCAGTGCTGCCTGAATTTTCAAACTCGCTGGGGCTGCGCGTATCGAATTGATGGTCGAGGCTTGCCGCGACTGCGCTGTCTGAGAGCTGCGAGGCGCGCACTTCGAGTTTACCGATGATTTTGGCAAGGGTAGCCAAATCGCTTGTGGTTTGTTCCATTGTTTCTTCGTCTTGCAGGCTTTGCTCGTCGAAGGCCTTTGAATGGGTCTGCGTCAAATAGCTGAATAAGGATTCCGCCCGGGCGCCCAAGTGGAGCGCTGAGTCGTGGGCTGTGGCCGGATCGTGCGCGGTGTTGGCGACAATGCGCAACTCGCTGGTGATGGCTTGAAGCTCGGCCCGCAATGCGATGGCTGAGGGCTCGACGGCGCCGGCGCTTGCGTCGATGGCTTCGGCGTGACGGGCGAGCGCGTTCGACAGTGTGTCCGGCTCGGCGTGATCCAGCGCTTTGACGTCGTGGGCGAAGGCGCCGAGAGCAGATTTGAGTGCGAAGGCCGGATCGGTGGTTTCGGCGCCGGCATTCATTTCTTCAGTCAAGTTTTTCAGACGCTGCATGATTTCGTTTATGGGTACGTCGGCGAGTGTGCGGTGTGAAGGCCGCAGCGGCTCGTCGCTGCTGTGAGGCAGATTTGCTGCGGGCATGTCGGCGGTCATCATGATGCGCTCTTCGGTGATGCGCATGGCGAGTTCGCGCACTTCGGACCGGATGGTTTCCAGCTGCTGGTGGAAGCCGGAGGCGAGAGCGTTGAAGTCCGGCGCTTGCGGCTGAACCGGTAAATCCTCGCGGAAGAGCCGCACGACGTCTTCGAAGTGTTCGACGGACTTGTCGGCGCGGGCTTCGGCTGCGGCGTTGTGCTGTTCGAGGGTGCTTGCGGCTGTCGACATGGCCGCGATTGTGTCGAGTGCTTTGACCTGGATCGTGCCGAGAGCTGCTTCTATTGTTTTTTCCAGCGCCTCGAGGCTGTTGAGCTTGCTGGTGAGGCGCCCATCGACGTGACCGACGACGCCGTGAAGCTGGGTTGCCAAGTCCTTGATGTTTGCCGCGGTTGATGTCGCGTCAGTAGAGATTTTATCACAGGCGGCGAAGAGGGCGCCTTGAAGGGTTTGTGCACCGTCTGCGGCTTTTCTGAAGGCTATGATTGAACTGGTGATGCCATCGACTGCGTTTCCGGTTTTTTCTTTGATCGTCGCGACGGCTTCGGCCAATTGCTTGGCGTTGTGTTCGAACTGGCCGCCGATATGGGCGAGACGCTGGGTGCGCTCGCTGGCGGTGTCGACAATTACTGTCATTGATGCGTGCATGTTTTCGGCAGCGCTTGAGATGGCGTGAGACGCTTGTGTGCGAATGGCGCCTGCGGCTTCTTCGAATTTGAAGCCGTATTGGCCCAGTTTCTGGACGGCTTCATTGATGTGCTGGCGTTGTTCACCCTGCATGGCGGACAATTCGGTTGTTGCCGTCTTTAGGGCTTGCGTCGCGGTGGTCACACCTGATGCCAGCTTCTCGAGTAAAACTGACGCGCCGCCATCAAGGCGAATGTGAAGTTCGCCTTTTTCGGCGAGTGATTTCAACGCCTCGGTTTCGGTGAGACTGCGGCGAAGTTTTTCGCCGGCACGTGCCAGCGTTCCAATTTCATCGGTGCGCTCCGTACCCCAAACAGGCCGGCTCACCTGGCCGTCGCCGACGGAGGTCAAACTGCGTTCAAGCGACTTTATGGGCTGGGTGATTCCCAACTGCAACAGTCCGGCGGCGGCGAGCAAGCCGATCACCAGCAGCGCGAGAGCTGCGACTATGAGCATCTGACTCCAGCTCAACGCCCAGGCGACGCTGCCCATCTGGTGGGCCTGGGTTTGCGAGCGCAAGCGTTCGAGGGCGGTGCGCAATGTCAAATAAGTCGCTTCCAGCTGGGGAACTTGCGGCAGGGACTCCAGGGCATTCATTCGGTCGGAGCCCCGAAGGGCTGCTGGACCCAGTTCGGGTGCGGTCCGGGCGACTTCGGCAAAGGCTTCGACGACGCTTGCGGCATCATTCAGTGCGCGATTTGCGGCCGGCGTGTCCGTGTAGAGCTTGCGCAGACTGTCGAGCGTGCGCGCGGATTCCATCGCATGGCGGGTCATCTGCTCGTGCATCGCGATGTCGCCGGTCGCCCGATAAGTGCGATAGGCTTTGAGAAAGCCGCCATAACCCAGCGTTTGCTCGACGGCGGCAATTTGCGTTGCTGCCTGCAGGCTGGCAGACGCAGGGTCGCTGAGGCCGCGTTGAACTTCACTGACAAAGCCAATGAAGTAGCTGCCACCCACAATAAGTATGACCGCAACAAGTGCGGCTGCCGCGGCGAAGGCGCGGCTGATCCATGAAAGCGTGCGCACTGTTTCCCCCCTGAGAACGGCCGAGCCGCTCGCGCATGCTGCGATTCGTTACCCTAGTGTAAGGGACACGACGGCCACAGGGGAGAGAAACAACAATGCGTTAACGGCGATTGCGCTCGATGCGTTCCAGAATAGAGTCCATCCGCTTGAGGATGGTGGCGAGGCTTACGACGGCTGTTTCGTGCGCCGCAGCCCAGGCTGCGACATGGCGTTTGAGACCTGTATGAAGCGCGTCAAGTTCGCTGGCTTCGGTCAGGAGGCCTTCGGTGACTGAATGTGCAGATGGAATTGATGTCGATTGCGTCGCGTGCGCGGTGGTCATTTCTTTTGTCTTGCTCCCGCCAGGCGGCGCTTGCGAAATTGAGTTTGTCTGGAGCAACGCTAAACGCGACAGGTAAAGAGTGCGTAAGTTTTGCGATCAGTTTCCCCGTTGGACGGTCAAAGAGCGCCGCGGTTTCATGTAGAACGTGTCTTGAATGTCGGTGCGCGACAAAAAATCCGCGAATATCGGATCGTAGCCAAATTCAACTTCCGTCATGATGGCCCCTTGAAAGGGCACAATCAGATCGTCGGGAAATTCAGCGTCAGAGACGACGGAATTTACGACCCTGGGTGTTGCGTTCATCGCATCGCTCCAAGCAACGCGTTTGGTGCCATCGGCATCCATTACAACCGAGGATATCACAAAGGTGGCGTTTGCAGAACTCAATGGCGCCAGAATCACGTTGAGTGCACCCATGACGTCGTCCATTTCGTCGTCGCCGATGAAGGTATCCTGGGCGACGAGGTCGGCAGCCGTCGAGGCAACACTGGCGATACGCCGGGCGGCCATGACGTAGTTTGATACTTCGACAACACCCAGAAACATTATGACCATCACGGGCAAGATGAAGGCGAATTCAATCGCCGACACACCGTCGTCAGATTCTTGAAATCTCTGGAAGAATTTCATGACGCTGCCTCAATTTCCAATGACGAAGGGTTCGTTGCGAAACGCTGCTGAAGCCGACAATAAGCGGCTGCCTGCGGACATGTCCGTAAAGCTGGTTCCCACCGGCGTCAGCATTGGCCAGGAGTAATAGGCGCGCACAACAATGACTTCGCCGGCCGCTCCCATTTGAAATTGCGTGTTGCCGGCCAAGTTGCCATTGCCATCCAGCGCTGCCGGAAATGCGACCATGTTGAATCCGTCGAAGCGGCGGACGTCAACCATCAACCTTGAACCGCAACTCAGGATTGGAAAAATACGGTCACAGATGAGTGTTTTGAACTGTGACGCTGTCAGTCCAGAAACTTGGGCTTGACCTGTGCGAATTTGACGTGCAGCCGAGGAAACGCCGTTTTCCAGCGCGGTCGTTGCAAAATAGACGAGCGAGACTTCAAAAATTGCAAACATCAAAAGGATAAATGGCAACGCAATAATGGCGAACTCAATCGCGGAGGCGCCGGTGTGTGCTCGTTTGAAGCGGCGCAAGAAGAGCGTCAGCCTGAGCAGTTGCATCGTGGCGGTCCCCTGACAAATACGTGCGGCTACAGTTGCGTGTTGAGCTAGTGCCAATTGTCTCAACGATGCCTTTGAATACTCTTACTTCGCGCAATTCCCCATGATTGGTTGAAGTTAAGGTCAGTATCGAGTTAACGGAACGTGGGGTG
>JANOFD010000072.1:0-8596 GCA_031413455.1 Rhodobiaceae bacterium | reverse complement strand
AGCAACCCTTCGTCGACATCGACCCGCAACCCGGCGCTATCATCCTCTTCGAAAGCTGGCTCCGCCACGAAGTCCCCGCCAACAGGTCCAGCGAAGACCGCATCAGTGTCAGTTTCAACTACGCTTGATCGGTCGAAAATTTTCAAACACCCGCCGGTCTCAAGTTTGGCCCAAAAATCCGGCAGGAAGTGAAAACAGCCAAACCGTTGAATCTGCGCCACCCCCATCGTCTGCAGCAGCTTCGCTGCGCAGCAATTCCCCCCGCAAGCGGAGGAAAAAACAGGGACACAGATATCATCCCCCGCTTGCGGTGGAAGCCCCTGCGCAGCTCTTGCTGCTGCAGCTTGAAGTTACCCATAACTGTCGTAGCCGCATTGACGCGGCTCGAAGTTTGAAAGCTTGAATCATTGGAATCGCTTGTGATTCATTCCTGAGCACCCGAATCAGGAGTGAGGTGCCATGAAGAGCCGTTCGTCAGCCGTCGTGAATGCGCTACATTCTGCGATCTCAACCGCCTGGGTGGATTCAGAACTTTCTGCGGGTCAATTTGCAGATGCCCGCCATGGCGCACGGTTGAACAGTTTGGTGCACAGCATGGCAGAGAACATCGGGCAGTCGATACCGCTGGCGTGCGAAGACTGGGCGAACACGAAGGCTGCCTATCGGCTGTTTTCCAACGAACGCATCACCGACAAGGAAATCCTGTCGGGTCATCTTGCTGCCACGCGTGGCCGCGTGAGCGCCGTGGACGGACCAGTCCTGATCCTTCATGACACCACGGAGTTCACGTTCAAGCGTGGAGACACTCAAGCCGTTGGCTGGCCCAGCAATCACAAGGATGGGACAGGCAAAGGCCGGGTCGCGGTCAGGCAACACACCGAACACAGCGTGTTCATGCATGGGAGCCTTGTGGTGACACCGCAGGGGCTCCCCTTCGGACTGGCGGCCGTCAAGCTCTGGACGCGACCGGAAAAGAGCCTGCGCAAGTCACTGTCTGCCCGTGAGTTGCAGGCTCGTCCTGCGGAGCAGAAGGAAAGCTACCGATGGCTGGAAAACCTGCGGGAATCGACGCAGCTTCTCGGCCGCCCCCGGAACTGCATTCATGTGGGAGACCGTGAAGCGGACATGCTGGCCCTGTTCAACGCCACGCAGGATCTGGACACACACTTTCTGGTGCGCATCACCGGCGATCGCACAACGGACGAAGCGGGCGCTTCGATCGACAGCGTCATGAAAAAAGTGCCTGTCGCCGGGACGCGACACGTCACCTTCAAGGATGTGAAGGGTACCATGCACACGGCAGAACTTCAGGTCAGGTTTTGCCGGATGAACCTCGTGCGGTCAAAACACAAGCGCAAGGATTGCCCACCTGTCCAAGCGACAATCATCTACGCCAGTGAAAAGACAAAACCTGAAGGCCGGGCCAGGCTCGACTGGAAGCTCGTCACCAACCTTGACGTATCCTCCCTGGCAGACGCTAACGAGAAGCTCGACTGGTACGCGATGCGCTGGAAGATCGAGATCTTTCACAAGATTCTCAAATCGGGCTGCAACGTGGAGGAGTCGAAACTGCAGACCACGCATCGCCTGACAAACCTGATCGCCGTCTCCTGCATTGTGGCCTGGCGCATCTTCTGGATGACAATGATCAACCGGGACCAGACATCGGTACCGGCACGCTTCGTCCTGACGGAGCTGGAGATGCGGATCCTCGATCGCCGCGTGAAGGACAGAAAACCCCCTGGCTGCAAGGATCTGGCGTACTACATCAACAAGATTGCGAGGCTCGGCGGCTACCTCGACCGCGCGAACGACCCGCCACCGGGAAATGTCGTGATGTGGCGTGGCCTTTCAAAGCTCGCCGATATCGGCATCGGCGCAGAAATTGGAGCAGGACTTGTGGGTAATTGAAAGCTGCTGCAGGGGATGGGGGCCTTCGCCCACCACTTTAATTATCCAAAAAGCTCCTCAGCTTCCGGCTTCTACTCGGATGCTTCAGCTTCCTCAGCGCCTTCGCCTCGATCTGCCTGATGCGTTCGCGCGTGACCGAGAACTGCTGGCCCACTTCTTCCAGCGTGTGGTCGGTGTTCATGCCGATGCCAAAGCGCATGCGCAGCACGCGCTCTTCGCGCGGCGTCAGGCTCGCCAGCACCCGCGTCGTCGTCTCGCGCAAATTCGATTGGATCGCCGCATCGATCGGCAGGATTGCGTTCGTGTCCGGGATGAAATCGCCCAGATGCGAATCTTCCTCGTCGCCGATCGGCGTCTCGAGGCTAATCGGCTCCTTGGCGATCTTCAACACTTTGCGCACCTTCTCCAAAGGCATCGCCAACTTCTCGGCGAGTTCTTCCGGAGTAGGCACGCGGCCGATTTCGTGCAGCATCTGGCGCGACGTGCGCACCAGCTTGTTGATCGTCTCGATCATGTGGACCGGAATGCGGATCGTGCGCGCCTGATCGGCGATCGAACGCGTGATCGCCTGCCTGATCCACCACGTCGCATAGGTCGAAAATTTGTACCCGCGCCGGTACTCGAACTTGTCGACCGCCTTCATCAACCCGATATTGCCTTCCTGAATGAGGTCCAGGAACTGCAAGCCACGATTGGTGTATTTCTTGGCGATCGAAATCACCAGGCGCAAGTTCGCCTCGACCATTTCCTTCTTGGCCTGGCGTGCTTCGCGCTCGCCCTTCTGCGCCGTGCGCACGATGCGCTTGAACTCGGTGATCGGCTGGCGCATTTCCTGCGCCAGGGTCTGCACCTCAGTCCGCAAGTCGCGAACGCGATCCTTCTCTTCGTTGGCGAATTCTTTCCAGCCGCGCCGCGTCAACCGCCCGACGCGCTTGATCCAGTTCGGATCAAGTTCTTCGTTCTCGTATTCCTTCAAAAAGTCTTCTCGGCCAACGCCATGCGCTTCGGCCAGACGCATCAGGCGCGATTCCAGCATCACCAGGCGCTTGTTGATCGAATACATCTGTTCGACCAGGGCCTCGATGCGAGCATTGTTCAGGCGCAGGCTCTTGACCAGATCGATCGTATCATTCTTCAGCTTCTTGAAGCGCCGGTCCTGACTGGTCGACAATTCTTCACTGGAAAGATGCGCCTCGACTTCCGCGTCCTGCAGCTTGCCGAGTTTCTTGTAGAGGCCCGCGATCTCGTCGAACGTCTCCAGGATCTTCGGCTTCAACACCGCTTCCATCGCAGCGAGCGACAAGCTGCCTTCGTCTTCCTCGCCCAGATCTTCTTCAACGCGCGCAGGCGCTTCGACCGCCGTCACGTCATCGGGATCGACTCTGACGACTGGCGCGGGTGCAGGCCGTGGCTGAAACGGCGCCGGCACAACGCGCAGCATTGGCTTGGGCGGCATGTATGGTCGCGGCCCTTGGGGGAATCCCCCAGGAGCACCAGGCGCACCCGGTACACCTGGAACAGCGCCGGCAAATTCCGGCGGAACGGCAATGCCGCCCTGTGCGGCCAGTGCCAGCGCCGCCGCTTTGCCTTCCGGACCGCCGCCATACGTTGCTTCCAGATCGATAATATCGCGAAGCAAAATCTTGCCTTCGTTCAGCTCGTCGCGCCACACCATGATGGCCTCGAACGTCAACGGGCTTTCGCACAAGGCGCCGATCATCAATTCGCGGCCGGCCTCGATCCGCTTGGCGATGGCGATTTCGCCTTCGCGCGACAGCAGCTCAACCGTTCCCATCTCGCGCAGATACATGCGCACCGGGTCGTCCGTGCGCTCATTGACTTCGGTCTCGACTTTTGCGACCGCCGATTCTTCCCGGGCCAATGCAACCGCACCGCCGGCCTCGCCTTCTTCTTCGTCTTTTTCTTCGGCTTCAGTGACGTTGATGCCCATATCGTTGAGCATCGCCATCGTGTCTTCGATCTGCTCGGACGACACGCGCTCCGATGGCAACACCTTGTTCAATTCGTCAAGGGTCACAAACCCGCGCGTCTTGGCGCGTGTAATCATCTTCTTGACAGCGGCATCCGTGAGATCAAGCAGCGACTCTTGCCGCTCCTCTGTGGCCTGACCTTCGCGCGCCTCTCCGGCTTTTGCAGCCGCCTGCTTGCCTGCAGCCCCGCCTGTCTTTTGCTGGATCTTCTGCGCGGCGGTACCCGTTACTTTTGGCATATTTTTTCCGGACTCTTTCGCTTCTGTCGTCGACTTCGTACTGGCCTGCGGTAGCACCACGGGCTTTGCTGGCTTGGGCTTCTGCGGCGGCAAGGGTTTGACCATCGCTTTCAAGATCGATTTCAAATCCATAGCCTTGGGCTTCACGACGTCTTTGGCCGCCGCTTTCGGATGAGGTTTTCTTTCAGGTTTGCTGTGCGCCCCTGCTTTGACTTTTGCTGATGAAGCTTTGCGTTCTGCTGTCTTGTTCTTTGTCACGGCGTCGTCAATTCTGCTCGCTGCGTAAGGTTGATGAATTTTGACGGAAACGAAAAACCGTGCCGCCTGATGTGAATGTCAAAAAGCGTCGGGAGGCCCCGCCTCGGCTCCTGTCGCTGAACGAAGTTCTTGATCGATGGCACGAAGCCGGGCGAAATTATCTTCTGTGCCCTCGCGCTTGAATGCCTCTGCCGCCAGAGAATGCTCGGTCTCAAGCTCGGTTAATTTGCGATAGCGGGCCATCACATGGTGAAACTCGCGCAGCACGTCGCCATGCGCGGTTTCTGAACGAGTCATTGCCATGGACTTGAGCATCGGCCGCCGCTCCAATCGCTCACAAACATCCGCGTACCCCCGTTGCCTGAGGTGGTCGCGAAGGCCATGACTGTCAAGGGTTTGATCCAAAGATGCGGCATGTAGAAGTTCACGTCTCAGTTTGTCAAGTTTTGGCTCAGAAATCGTAAGCGTTGCCAAGGCTTCGGCGAAGCTGTCCAAAAGGAAGGGGTGGGTCAGGATGGCGAAAATCAACGCTTCTTCCGCCAGTCCTGAAGGTTTGTCGGTGTGCGACAACCCCCGCCCTGCCGCTGATCGCCGCAGAGCTTCGGAGACGGGGGGGATCCATGTCGGCCGCGCACCCGCCCGCTCGCCGGGGAATTGTGGACGAAACTGGCCACCCCGATTGGAAACGCGCGGGTCCCGCCGTGCCTGAGGCCCCGCCCGGTTCACGGCCACCGGTGCAAACAGGGATTTCAGCCGTTCCCGCATCATGGAACGGTAATGGTCGCGAACTTTCGCTTCCCGGATGGAATCCACATGACGGAGCAAATTAGCCTCCGCTCCGGCCCGCCGCTCGGGCGTTGCCAAATCCGCGCTCTCAATCTCGCGCCGCCACAGCATCTCGGATAGCGGCAGCGCTTCATCCAGCACCAGCTTCATCGCCGTCGATCCGCCTGCCCGGATCAAATCATCAGGATCTTGGCCCCCCGGTAGCAACGCCAACTTCAAAGACTGCCCTGGCTCCAGCATCGGCAGCGCCAGATCGACCCCACGCTGCGCCGCCTTGATCCCCGCCGCATCGCCGTCGAAGCAAAGTATGGGTTCAGGCACGACCCGCCACATCATCTCAAGATGATCTTCGGTCAGCGCGGTACCCAAGGGCGCAACCGCACCCTCAAACCCTGCAGCCACCAGCGCAATGACATCGACATAGCCTTCGACCGCGACCAGCACTCCATTTTGGCTGGCAGCCTTTCGCGCCGGACCAAAATTGAACAGCACCGTGCTTTTTTTGAACAACGGCGTCTCGGGCGAGTTCAGATATTTCGGCCGACCTTCAGGGTCGAGCGTGCGCCCGCCAAAGGCAATCACTCGTCCGCGCGCATCAATGATGGGAAACATCGCCCGCCCACGAAACCGGTCGTAGGGCTCGGAGCCGTCATCAGGTACAACCAGCAAGCCAGCTTCGATCATATCCTCTGGCAACACGCCATTGCCCGCGAGATGCTCTTTCAAGGCGCTGCGCGACTCCGGCGAAAAACCCAAGCGAAACGGCGCAACCGCAACACCCGCCAGTTGCCGCCCATCTAGATACGAACGTGCTTTCGCACCACGTGGCCCCTTCAGCTCCGCTTCGAAAAACACCGCCGCAAGTTCCATGATCTCATACAGCGAGCGCCGCGCTTTCTCGCGCTCTTCATCATGCGCCTGGCGCGCCGGCAATTCCATACCGGCATCAACCGCAAGCTTTTCAACCGCCTCTGGAAAAGACAGGCCTTCGGTTTTCATCACGAAATCGATGACGCCGCCGCTCTCGCTGCAGCCGAAGCAGTGATAGAATCCCTTTTCTTCCGAGACCGAAAACGACGGCGACTTTTCGTTGTGAAAGGGACATAGCCCGACATAATTGCGCCCGCGCCGGATCAGCTTGATCCGGCGTCCCACATACTCCGTGATCCGCAACCGGTCGCGCAGCTCTTCCAGAAATCGCGGGGTGAAACGCACTAGGAGCTCAGCATCTCTTTCACCACCACATTCGCCTTCGAAAAATCCATCTTGCCCGCGAACTTGCCCTTCAACTCCGCCATGACTTTTCCCATGTCCTTCACCGACGCCGCGCCCGTCACCGCCACGGCAGCCTTCACCGCCGCACGCACATCGTCGGCGCTCATCTGTTGCGGCAGATAGGCCTCGATGATGGCTTTCTCTTCGCTCTCTTGCGCCACCAGATCGGCCCGGCCGGCCTTGTCGTAGGCTTCGATTGAATCGTTGCGCTGCTTGATCATTTTTTGCAGCAAACCCATGATTTCGTCGTCGCTGGACGCCTCGCGGCCCAGACCCCGCGCTTCAATGTCTTTGTCCTTTAGCGCCGCCATGATCAGGCGCAGCGTACCCACCCGCCGCTGATCCTTGGCCCGCATGGCGTCCTTCAGGGCCTCGCTGA
The DNA here is from genome assembly GCA_031413455.1 of Rhodobiaceae bacterium. Lineage (GTDB taxonomy): Bacteria > Pseudomonadota > Alphaproteobacteria > Micropepsales > Micropepsaceae > SZUA-430. Next base: position 1,757 of record JANOFD010000072.1, on the reverse strand, counting down.
ATTTATCCCTTAGCATTTTGTCCTCGTATCCATTTCGTCGCGCTTGAGCATACAGCGCCGTCCCGCCCTCACCCAACCCTTTGACCCAAAAAGACCTTCTGCCTTGTGGACGGCCGCACCGGCTTTTCTTGACGCGGACAAACTCCCTCCCATATGGTCCGCCAGTTTTGTGGGGCGCCGACAGCCAAAATCCCACAAACCCAAGAGCTTTCGAAAATGACCGAGAATGCCACAAGCCCCCGCGAGATGGGTTCCACCCCCTCGCGGAGACGAATCACGGGCGCGCTTGTGCTCGCTGACGGCACCGTTTTCGAAGGCGAAGGTTTCGGCGCCTCAGGCTCGGCCGTGGGCGAAGTCTGCTTCAACACCGCCATGACGGGCTATCAGGAAATCCTGACCGATCCCTCTTACGCCGCCCAGATCGTCTGCTTCACCTTTCCCCACATCGGCAACACCGGCACCAACGCCGAAGACATCGAGACCGTCACCCCGGCAGCTCGCGGCCTGATCGTCAAAGCCAGCATCACCGATCCCTCGAACTATCGCAACGCCCAGCACCTCGACATTTGGCTCAAGCGCCACAACATCGTGGCCCTGGCCGGCATCGACACCCGAAGGCTCACGCGCCTGATCCGCGAGAATGGCATGCCCAACGGTGTGATCGCCCACGATCCCACCGGATCCTTCGACATCGCAGCCTTGAAACGCGAAGCCGCCGCCTGGCCAGGGCTCGAAGGCATGGATCTCGCCAAGGACGTCACCGCGCGCCAAACCTGGACGCTCAACGAACAGCGCTGGCAATGGGACAAAGGCTACGAGCCGCTCGGCAAGCAGCGCTTCAACATCGTCGTCATCGACTACGGCGTGAAGCGCAACATCCTGCGCTCGCTAACCTCGATCGGCGCGAAACTCACAGTCGTGCCCGCTCACACCAGCTACGACGACATTGCGCGCCTGAGACCCGACGGCGTTGTCCTCTCCAACGGCCCCGGCGATCCGGCCGCAACCGGCGTCTACGCAGGCCCCGTCATCCGCAAAATCGTGGACTTAGGGCTTCCGGTGTTCGGCATCTGCCTCGGCCATCAAATGCTGGCGCTAGCTCTTGGTGCAAAAACAAAAAAGATGCACCAAGGCCATCACGGCGCCAACCACCCGGTCAAAGACCTCGCCACCGGCAAAGTCGAAATCGTCTCGATGAACCACGGCTTCACCGTCGACACGCCAACCCTGCCAAAAGGCGTCAAGCAAACCCACATCTCCCTCTTCGACGGCACAAACTGCGGCCTCTCCCTCGAAGGCCGCCCGGTGTTCTCGGTGCAGTATCACCCGGAGGCATCACCTGGCCCCCACGACAGTCAGTACCTCTTTGATCGCTTCGCCAAGGCGATGGAGGCGAAGCGTTGAGTGAAGCCCTCAAAGCCCGCTGGCGCACGCACGTTCAGATGCTCGGCAATTTCAACGCCGAGATTGTCGGCCGCACCTTTGATAATCTGTGTGCGTCCTATTCCGAACCCCAGCGCCATTATCACACGCTCGCCCACCTGACGGCGCTGTTCGATTGCCTGGAGTTGCACGCCGACGAAATTGGCGATCCGGCGCGGCTCGCCTTCGCCGCCTGGTATCACGACATCGTCTATGAGCCCCATCGCAGCGACAACGAAGCCAAAAGCGCCGAACGCGCCATGAAGGAACTCGACAATCTCGGCGCCAGCAGCGAATTGCGCTCGCATGTTGTGCAGTTGATCCTGGCCACCAAG
>JANOFD010000071.1:0-8729 GCA_031413455.1 Rhodobiaceae bacterium | reverse complement strand
GCGCGCAACGGCAAGATCCAGCCGGCCTTGGCGCCGGGCGGCCTCTACAACGACCAGATCCAGGTCTACTCGATCCAGGAGCTCGACGACTTCGATCCCTTCCTGCGCGAACTCTACGCCGCCTGCGACGCGCAAAACCTGCCCGCCGAAAGCGTCATCTCCGAATATGCCCCCGGCCAGATGGAAATCACGCTCACCCACCGCGCCGACGCGCTGCAAGCGGTGGATGAAGCCATCCAGTACAAACGCCTCGTCAAAGGTGTCGCCGAAAATCACGGCATGATCGCCTGCTTTATGGCCAAGCCCTTCTCCGACACGGCAGGCTCCGGCATGCACATCCACCTCAGCCTGAATGACGACAAGGGCAACAACCAGTTCGCCAGCGAAGAACCCGCAGGCGGCCCGCTGCTGCGCCACTCGATAGGCGGCATGGCCGCCACCATCAACGATTGCATGGCGATCTTCGCACCAAACGCCAATTCCTACCGCCGTTTCCGCCGCAACACCTACGCCCCCGTCGCCCCCACCTGGGGCGTCAACAACCGCACAGTGTCCCTGAGAATTCCCGCAGGCCCCGCCAAAAGCCGCCACGTCGAGCACCGCATCTCGGGCGCCGACGCCAACCCCTACCTCGCCGCCGCGGCTGTCCTCGCCGGCATGCATCATGGCATAACCAACAAGATCGACCCCGGCCCCGCCACCACCGGCAACGGCTACCTGTCCAAGGCCGAAGGCCTGATGCTCAACTGGTACGACGCCCTCGACAGCTTCGAAGACTCGCCCTTCATCAAAGACTACTTCAGCGCCGACTTCGTAAAAATCTTCTCGGCGGTAAAGCGCGCCGAATGCGAACGCTTCTTCGCCCAGGTGACGGACTTCGACTACCGATGGCACCTCAGGACGGCTTAGGCAAATGGAAGACCTCGCAAGAATCGTCGCCATCATGTTCGCGGCGTGGATTGCATCGGGCGTGGCGCTCGTGGCTCTCGCCTGGTTAGCGCCGGACTCATGGAGTCGCGCCCTGCGGCTGACATCAATGCTCATCGCTGCGGCGGCCTTCGTGTTTCTCACCGGCGCTCTCTTCGGCGTCGCGATGGGCGCAGCCGCAGCACTACCCGCTGCGCTGGCCGTGTATCTGGGCTTCAGACGCGGCTGACTCGGGCGGTCGGCGGCAGGTCCCGTAAAACGCGCCTTCCGGTTCGCGCCAGCTCTTCGATCAGACCCCGTATGCGTGAACTGACGAAGTTTATTTGAAGCTTCACCCCTCCCGTCATCCCGTGCGCGCGCACAAGTATCGTCAAGATACAATCTCCCCAATCTATGCGCCCACAAGGCCCACAGCCTCAACCACAACAAACAAAAACAGACAATTGATGTATTATAGAAACCGGACAACTTCAAAAGCCACCGACAGGAGAAATCGCATGGCCGACTTGAGTCTTCAAGACCCGCTTTTCGCCAACTACGTCATCGCCGCCACTCTGATGATCCTCAAGGCCGTCGGCATGTCCTGGCTGACGGTGCTGCGCATGATGCAGGCCAATGGCGGCTTCCGCGCGCCGGAAGACCTCCGCAAAACCCCGCTCAACCCCACACCCAACCCCCATCAGCTTGAACCGGTTGAAAGCGTCGAGCGCGTCCGCCGCATTCACCTGAACGATCTGGAGAACGTGCCCTTCTTTCTGGTTGCGGGCTTTCTCTTTATCCTGACCCAGCCGTCCCTAATCCTCGCCCAGGTGCTGCTTTACGGCTACGTCGCGTCAAGGCTCCTGCATTTCGCAGCCTACGTCACCGCGCAAATCCACGAAGTCCGCGCGACACTATGGACCGTGGGCTCGCTCATCCTCATTTTCATGACCGGCTGGACTTTGTTCGCAGCACTTGGCGCTTGAAACCTTCACCCCTCCCGTCATCCCGTGCGCGATGCGGCACCCTTGTGCCGCGTCGCAGACACGGGACCCACCCGGGGCTCGGCGGTAGCAGAAAATTTCACGCCACTTGCGGTTCCACCAACACCACCTCTCCCCACCAAGCCTGCTCCACAACTTCCGCCGCCGGCAAAACCTGCGCCCCCACCTCGGGCAGATTTTCTCCAGGCCAGTACTCGATCTCATTGGACCGGGGCCTCTTGGACTTCACCACATACCCTGCCTCGAGCGCCGCCCTGCAGCGGCGGCTGGCGGTGGAGTAATCGACGCCGAGCTCCCGCGCGATGTCCCGCAATCCTTTGCCGAAAAGATCGGCACGCAGGCGCACCGCCCTCACCGTCTGTCGCATATCGTGCGACACCCAGGCCCCCACGGCGCGCGCGAAAATCGGCTCAACCAGACTGCGCACGATACTGTAATCCCTCAACGTCGCCACAATGCGCCCAAGGCCGTCGCGGTCGCGCCTTGCCCGGTGCAGCAAGGCATGCGCCTCGATCAGCGACAGCAGATGCTCAAAGTCGCGTCTCGTCCGCACCGCACCCGAGGGGATCAACCCCGCCAGAGCCTGCGCATAAGGCACACTGACCCGCCGCTCACCCATCGCCAACCAGGCCTGCAGCGCCGGCCACTCCGGATCGATGCTGGGCGCCCGGTCCTTGCGCACGGCGGTCGCTCTCATCGCCTCGCGCGTGCAGTCCGCCGACTCGCCGGGTTCCAGCGTCATCAATCGCGTCTCGTTGTCGGGGTGCAGCGACGTTTTCGTTGTCGTGACGATCAATCCCGTGGGCCCTTGCCGCACATAGCGTCGGGTCATGGCACCGTCGGCCCCCAGTTCGGCCATGACATAATCCAGCGTCCCTTCCGACAGCAGGCTGCGGATAAGATAATCCTGAAACTGGCTCGACACGCCCTCGCTCTCAGTGATCACAATGTGCTTGTGGCGCAGATCATCGTTCAGGAACAGCAGCGCCTTCTCGCTCATCGAGGTGATTTTGATCGCGGCGTCGTCTGGAAAAAATGCGCCAGCACCCGTTCAACGGTAAAGTTCTTGCCGCTTGCCGACGGCCCCTTGAGTGCCAGGGACACAGGTGCGCGGAGCAGGCGCGACGTCAGCGCCAGAAAAATCATCGCCGCATTTCGCTCTTCGCCCGCCAGTCCCGAGGCCTTCACGCTTTTCAGGAAGGCGCCCAGGATCAACTCCTCCCGTGCCAGCCCTTCGCACAAACCAAACAGTTCGCGTTCCAATTGGGCCATGCGATGGCTGTCAACCACCTCCCAGGGCGTGGCTTGCTGAAGCAGCCATAGGAAAGCAATTTTAAACCCCTCAGTGTTGGACAGGTAAAGATCGCTCACATCCTTGATCCCATCGGGCAAGCGCACAAAATACACGCGATGGCGGATGTCCGATGTTTGAATCCACTGCGCGACGGCACTTCCGGTTCAAGTGTGCGGGGCGAAATCACATAAATTTTTTGCACGTCGCGAAGTGATGCGGCATCGCGCGCTTCCCGCCAGTGCACTGGCCGCACCAATGCCAGGGCCGCGAAATCGTGTGCCCACAATGTATGGCAATCGCTTTCGCTGCCCGCAATCACCACAGCCCCTTGGGCGCGGGCTTCGCCCAGGCGCTGCAGCCCATACAGCGATGGCTGCGAGCCCGTCTGCCAGCGAAAGCGTTGTGGTCCATCAAGATCAAGCCGGTAACGTGTGGCCAGCAGGGCGCCCTCTTCATCCGTATACGCAATACGCAGATACGGACCCGCGCTCGAACGATGCTCACTGATGCCCGATGCGCTCACAAGTGCAGGCGTGAGCTTTTTGGCTTTGGTATAATCTTGCAGTGTCAGACCCATAGCGGCGTTCCTCAAAAAAGAATGTTCAGGTGACAATTGACATCGGTCATAATGTTCCGTATATGTTCGTATAATAGAAACTGATGTGCAAGAGAGAAAAACATGAACAGATTGGCCCGGGGGACCAAAAAAATCATGCGGCAGCCCGCCGCAGTTCGCACGTGGCACTCTACACGTTTCTGCCAAAAAGCTGGAAACGGCAGGAGCTTATTGCAAGAATTGCATGCAAAAAGGGGGGGGCTATGGGGGGAGTACCCCTCATCGCCGCAGCACCAGGAAAACGGCACCGCGAAGCGCGGTTGCAGCGCCTCGCCCCTTCGTGAAACTCTTAGCCTCATCTCAAACTAGGATCACCCCCATGACCCGCGCCAACGGCCTGCACCACCTCGCCATCTCCACCGGCAACATGAAGGCCCAGATCGAATTCTTCTCCGATGTGCTCGGCATGGAACTGGTGGCGCTTTACTGGATGCACGGCGTCGAAGGCACCTGGCACGGCTTCATGCGCCTCAACGACACGGCCTCGGTCGCCTTCGTGCAGAACGACAAGATCGCAGCCACCAGCGCCGATATCGGCGTCAGCCACGCCGGCAACCCGGGCCTGCCATCGGCGCCCGGCACCATGCAGCACCTCGCCTTCAACGTCGACAGCGACGCAGATCTGCTCGCCATGCGCGACCGCATCAGATCGCGAGGGCTCAACATCTTCGGCCCCATCGATCACGGCATGTGCAAATCGATCTATTTCGGCGGCCTCGAAAACCTGTCCCTGGAAATCTCCACCTCCGCCGTTGCCATCGACGCGAATGCCTGGATCGACCCGGAAGTGGTCAAGCTGGCAGGCATCGCGCCGGACGAACTCGCCCGCTTCAAACGCCCCGCAAGCTATGAAGGGCAGGGTGGCAAACTCCCGCAACCGCCCTACGACGCCGCCAAGCCGCACCAGATCTACCCACCCGCCGCCTACAAAGCCATGCTCGCCATGTCCGATGAGGAACTGAACACGCGCGCCAGTGTCCCCGAACCGCCTGTGAAAGTGGCCGCTAAATGAAAGCACTGATCGCAGGCGGCGGCATCGGCGGCCTCACGGCGGCACTCTGCATGCTGGAGGCCGGACACGACGTCACGGTCTTTGAGCGCCATCCGGCGCTGACCACCGGGGGCGCAGGTATCCAGATCAGTCCGAACGGCGTGAAAGTTTTAGAACGCCTGGGATTGAAATCTGAACTCGACGCCATTGCCTTCCGCCCGGATGCCCTTGAAATGCGGCTCGGCCGATCGGGCCTGAAGCTGTTTTCAATCCCGCTTCGCGACGAAGCCCTCCGCCGCTATGGCGCGCCCTACTATCACATCCATCGCGCCGATCTGCTATCAATACTGTCGAACGCCCTGCCGCCGCGCACCTTGCAACTTGGCAAGGAATTCGCGAGCTTGACGCAATCCGGTGACGCAGTGACTGTCACCTTTACCGATGGCAGTAAAGCCTGGGGCGACCTGCTCATCGGCGCCGACGGTATCCACTCCCAGGTCCGCGAGCAGCTGTTCGGGCCGGACGCACCGCGCTTCACCGGCAACATCGCCTGGCGCCTCGTGGTTCCCGCGTCGAGCCTGCCCAAAAACCTCATTCCATCCACGGCCACCATCTGGGTCGGCCCCGGCCGCCACGCCGTCACCTACTATCTGCGCCGCGGTGAACTGGTGAACTTCGTCGGCGTCGTCGAACGCAAAGGTTGGCAAGGCGAAAGCTGGACCGAACGCGGGGACATAAAAGAAATGGCCGCCGATTTCGCCTCCTTCTCAAACCCCATCACCACCCTCATCGCACAAGCAAGCGAGGTCCATCGCTGGGCCCTCTTCGACAGGGAACCTCTCGCACACTGGAGCCAGGGCCGCGTCACCCTGCTCGGCGACGCCTGCCACCCGATGCTGCCCTTCCTGGCCCAAGGCGCGGTCATGGCGATCGAGGACGCCTGGGTGCTCTCGCGCAAACTCAAATCAATCAATGAAATCCCTGCCGCGCTCACCGCGTACGAAGCCGAGCGCAAACCCCGCACCACCCGCGCCCAACGCGGCGCCCGCCGCCAAACCGGCCTCTATCACAAACAGGGAATGGCGGCCCAACTCGCGACCTACGGCCCCATGTGGCTGGCCGCACGCCTCACGCCCGGAATCGTCCACGCCCGCCAGGACTGGCTCTACAAACATGACGTCACGCTTTAGATGCGGCGCGCGCCATCAATCAAAAGCACGCCACGAAAGGTCATCATATGTTGACCCTGCGTCAGCGCCGCCGCCCGCGTTTTGTTCAGCTTGCCGTAGAGAGCAGGCGTCGCGTCGCCGGTGATCTTCGGCCAGCCGTCTTTCGGCGTATCGCTCGGCCCCGCGGAGACGATCTGAACCGAATCATTTTCCGGCAAATCCATCGACGTGCCGTCGCTGAAGTGAATACGCATGGATGGAACTTTTGGCATGACAGCGCTCTTTTCGTTGGAGAATTTCGCCGTGGTTTAGCACGATCCGCAGCCCGGCCGCATCATACATTCCCGCCACTGCATGGCAGTTCTGCGCTCAAAAAGTCTAGCATAATCCATTCCCTTGGGGTCAATTCGCGCCATGGCGCCACAACACCTCCTGCTCATGCTCCTGATCTGCACGATTTGGGGCTTCAACTTTGTCGCGGCCAAAGTCGGCGTCGGCCAGATGCCGCCGCTGCTGTTCGTAGGCTTGCGTTTTCTGATTCTGATGATCGTGCTGGCGCCGTTCCTCAAGTTCGCGCCCGGCCGCATGCGCGATGTCATTCTCATCGCCCTGTTCAACGGCGCCATTCATTTCGCACTGATGTTCATCGGCGTGGCGCTGACCGCGGCCTCCGTCGTGGCCGTGGTGGTTCAGCTCAACGTGCCGTTCGCCACGATCCTCTCGATCGTCTTTCTGGGCGAAGTCGTCAGATGGCGCCGCTGGCTCGGCATGGCCTGCACGTTTCTCGGCGTGACCGTGATCAGCTTCGACCCCCACGTTTTCGATTCGCTGACCGGCATCTTGTTTTCTGCCGCCGCCGCACTGTCGGGCGCCATCGCCGCGATCCTCATGCGCCGCCTGACGGGTGTGGGCATGTTCCAACTTCAATCCTGGACTGCGGTCATCACCGCGCCGCTATTGCTGCTCTCGAGCATCCTCTTCGAAACCGGACAGCTCGAGGCGATAGCAAACGCCGACGCCATCGGCTGGGGCGCGCTCCTCTTCACCGCCCTCGGCGCCAGCCTGATCGGTCACAACGGTTACTACTATCTGCTGCAACGCTACGAAGTCTCGCTGATCGCCCCGCTCTCGCTGCTCGCGCCGATCCTCGGCGTCGTCTTCGGAGTCTGGATCCTCGCCGAACCCCTGACGTCGCGATTGCTGCTGGGCGCGCTGATCGCCTTCGCGGGCGTCGGCATACTCGCCATCCGCGGCAGGCAAACGGTGGAGACAGTGTGATGGGCAGTGGCGTAAGCCACCCGAAGCCGAAGGCGAAGGATGGTGCCTGGGGCCGGAATCGAACCAGCGACACGCGGATTTTCAGTCCGCTGCTCTACCAACTGAGCTACCCAGGCTTCAGGGAAACCCCTGTAAGGGCCGGGTTTATAGGGGCTAGCCGCCGCTCTGTCCAGCAACGAAAAACCCATGCTATGAACGCCCCATTCGCCATTGCCACCATGAAGGACTGCTCAAGATGACCACCTCCACCTGCTTCAACGTCGAGACCAAGGACAAAGTCGCGCACATCCAGCTCAATCGCCCTGAAGCCTTCAACACCATGACGCGCGAGTTTTGGAACGAACTGCCCGCAATCGTGAACCAGATCAACGATGAGGCAAAAGCCCGCGCCATCGTGATTTCATCGACCGGAAAGCATTTCTCGGCCGGCATGGACCTCTCCGTTTTCACCGATGGCCAGGGTGTTTCGGGCGGCCGCGGCGAAGTCGGCCGTTCACGTCTGGCCTTGCGGGCCGAGGCGATGCGGTTGCAAAAATCATTCTCGTGTCTCGACGAAGCCCGCATGCCCGTGCTGATGGCAATCCAGGGCGGCTGCGTCGGTGGCGCGGTCGACATGAGCACCTGCGCCGACATGCGTTACGCCACCACCGATTCGTTCTTTGTCATCCAGGAAATAAATCTGGCAATGACCGCCGACGTGGGAACTTTCCCCCGCCTCTGCCATCTTTTGCCGCAAGGGCTAGTGCGCGAGCTCGCCTACTCGGGCCGCCGCCTTCCGGCCCGCAGGGCCTACGAGCTGGGTCTGGTCAATGAACTCTTCGACAACCAGGACCAAATGCTGAAACATGTGCTCGAACTGGCGGCCGAGATCGCAACCAAGTCGCCGCTCGCCGTTCACGGCTCGAAAGTCATCATCAACTACGCCCGCGACCACTCGATCAGGGACGGACTCGACTACATCGCAACCTGGCAGGCCGGTATGTTCAATCCAACCGCAGACATGTTCGAGAGCTTCAAAGCCAAACAGGAAAAGCGCACGCCGGTTTACGATGACCTGCTGCCTGTGAAGAAGGCAATGTAAGCAAAAAGTATGTCAGAAAAATTAGAGGGTTACACAGCGGTATTCGGTGAGTCCGGATTCAACAAATATGTCGGACCGATATGGCAGTCGCCCGATGGCGCCGAATTCGTTTTCGATGTTCGCGACATTCATCTCAACGGCGGCGGCAGCCTGCATGGCGGCATGGCCATGGCCTTGGCCGACATCGTCATGGGCCGCACCGTGCGCGACACCCTCAAAGACGCCAAAGCCATGACCATCTCGCTCAACTGCGATCTGATCGGACCGGCAAAACTCGGCGATCGGATCAGGGGTGCAGCTAAAATTTCACGTCAAACCCGCTCCATCGTTTTTATATCGTCGGAACTCAGTGTCGATGGCCGGACAATCTTGACCGCCACAGGACTTTGG
>JANOFD010000070.1:0-8790 GCA_031413455.1 Rhodobiaceae bacterium | reverse complement strand
CAACTTCAACCAGTCGAGCAACTCGCTCGTCGATGGCTTCTTCTTTAGGCCCGGGACTTCGCGGATCTGGTAGAAGATGTTCAGCGCCTCACCGACCAGTTTGTCCATGATCTTCGGATAATGCACATCGATGATCTTGTTCATCGTGTCGCGATCCGGGAACTTGATGTAGTGGAAGAAACAACGCCGCAAAAACGCGTCGGGCAGTTCCTTCTCGTTGTTCGATGTGATCATCACGATCGGGCGCTGTTTGGCCTTGATCGTCTCGCCGGTCTCGTAGACGAAGAATTCCATGCGGTCGAGTTCGAGCAGAAGGTCGTTCGGGAATTCGATGTCGGCCTTGTCGATTTCGTCGATCAGCAAAACCGGCCGCGCATCATTTGTGAACGCTTCCCACAATTTGCCCTTCGAGATGTAGTTCTTGATATCCTTGACGCGCTCGTCGCCCAGCTGGCTGTCGCGCAGGCGGCTGACGGCGTCGTATTCGTAGAGTCCTTGCTGCGCCTTGGTCGTCGACTTGATGTGCCATTGGATGATCGGCACGCCAATGGCCTTGGCGACTTCGAACGCCAGCACCGTCTTACCGGTGCCCGGTTCGCCTTTAATGAGCAGCGGGCGCTCAAGCGTGATCGCGGCATTCACCGCGATGCGCAAATCGTCAGTCGCTACGTAATTGGCTGTCCCTTCAAACTTCTTCATAGGATTGTCCTTCGGATGGCAAAGAATAGCGTGTGCACCAACCCTAGGGGGCGAACACGGCTGATGCAAGTTTGACTGGCACAGGATTCGCCGGACAAGGTAGGGCGCGCGGCTAAGCCAGCCCCAGCTCCCGCTGCGTCTTCTTGGGTAATTTCGCCGCAACCAACGCATGCGCTCGCGTCAGATAGGCTCTGAGCTCCTTGGCCGACAGGCGTGTCGGCTTGTCCAGCCATACCCAGCTCGCCCGGGCAAGATAGGGCGCCGGCTTGATTCCCGGCAACTCGGTCAGAATGCGAAAACTCTCGTCTGACGTCTTGAACGACATGCCGTGCGACGACGTATCGTCATGAACGCCGATCACCGCAAACATCTTGCCCCCGACCTTGAACACACGATCACTGCCCCATTGAATGCTCAAAGTGGCATGGGGCAGGGACAGGAGAAAAGTTTCGACGTCTGTGATTTTCATTTGCCTGCGTAGAGATCGATGTCTTTGGCAAGTTGTTCCATCAAGCCCGGCCAATCGCCGAAATTCTCCGGCGTCAGCACCCGTGTATTCTGGTACCACGGATAGTGATCCGTTCCAAGCTGCGGCCAGACGCGTCCCGCCGTCAGGAACCAGGTCTCGGTGCCGGTCGCCGCTGCAAGGGCCGCCGCCGCCGTCGGCGCCGTGACCACCAAATCCAGTGCCGCGCACAGCGCCGCATTGTCGTCGAGATTGTTCTTCAGATCCAGATCTTCAAAATTGTGAATGGCCACGCCATACTTCTCGCGCACAAACTCAAGTTCGGCCTTGCAGTCGCCATACTGAATATTGATGAACTTGACGCCTGTGTTTTCCAACACCGGCTTCCAAAGCTCCAGCGCGCTATAAAATTTCTTGCGCTGCGTATTGATCAGCATCGATCGCCAGCAAATGCCCACATACGGTCCCGGACCAAGCGCTGCCAGCCTGTCCTGCCAAAAGCGAACGCGCAAGGGATCGGGTTGCAGGAATGACCGTTCAGCCGGAAAATCCTCGAGCCGATTGCGCAGATACTTCAGCGGCACACCCATTGGCGTATAATAATCGGGCTGAAGCGAACCATTGGCCCAGCGCACAACACGCACCGCTTTCGCATTGTGTTTCGTATGCTCTTCGATGCCGACATGGGCCGAAGGAAAAGACCGCTGATAAAGCGAGACCAGCCGGTGATCGCATGCAATCATCAGTTTACCTTCGGGGCCCACACGCTCAATAAGGTCGGGCACCATGCCCGCCAGCATGATTTCGTCGCCAAGACCTTGCTCGCCAGCGAACAGCAACTTCTTGCCGGCCAGATCTTCGCCGTCCCATCGCCGTGCGTTTACGGCAAAGTAAATCGATTGGCTGCAGCGTGGGTTCAGCCGCTCCTCGTAATCCGGCCACGCCTCTTCAAGGCGCCCCATGGCGGCAAGGCACAATCCCCGCGCGTGCAAAGTCTCCGCCCGGTCCGCATCCAGGTCACAATATTTGAGCGCCAGATCGAAGTTCGCGAGTGCCTCTTCAAACGGTCCGGTATGGCTAAGCGCGTGGCCAAGATTGTGATAGGCCCGAGACGAAGTGGGATTGAGGCGCTTGGCTTCATTGTAGAAAGTCACCGCATTCTCAAAATCGCTCAACTCGCCCATGATGGTGCCAAGCGTATTCCACAGCATTCCCGCTTCCGGCATCAGATAGAGCGCATTGCGCACCACGTCGGTCGCCTCGTCCGTCAAACCCTTGTCGCGCAGGCAACCGGCCAGATTGTTATAGCCTTTGTGGCAATCGGGGCGCATTTCAATATAGGCGCGAAACGCCTGACAGGCGCCGTCATACAAACCCAAATCCCAGGCCGCTGTCCCCACATTCAGGTACAGATCACCGTCGGTGGGATCGAGCGCCAGCGCCCGCTCATACATCGTGAAGGCTTTGTGCCGCTGATTGAGATTAGAAAGAGCCAATCCCAGGATATGAAATGCCGAAGCGCACTTGGCGTCATGATCGGCGGCTTCTGCCGCAGCAATCGCCGCGTCCTTCCATTCGCCCTTCTTGTAGTGTTGCACCGCCTTGCGCAGTGACAGCAGGCTGTCCCGGGTGGGCTTGTGCTTTCCCCCGGCTCTCTCGGCCTTTGCCTCTCTCATCAATCGCGCAACGATTTCTGAGTTCGTCGATTCTTCCATCGCGCGTTGCGCAGCAGGGCTTGCAGCCATGTCGGGTCGTCCTTGAAGTCAAATGATCGGCACAACGGACCATATGGCCGCGCGCTTTAATGCGACGCTAAGGCTGGCACTGTTTGAAATCAGCGCGATCAACGGATTTTTCACCATCTCTGCAGCGCTTCTTTAACCCTGTTCGGATAGTGTGGGGATCAACGAAGGCCTTTAGTCCATGAAGTGGAGCGATCAATGCCACTGAAACTTTCTCTTAAGCCCGGTGAAAAATTCGTTTGCAACGGCGCTGTGTTGACCAACGGTGAACGCCGGGTAAGTCTTGTCATCGAAAACAAGGCATCGATCTTGCGAGACCGTGACATCATGCAAGCCGAAGATGCCAACACCCCGGCCAAACGCATCTACTTTCCGATCATGATGCTGTATCTGGATGCCGAACACGCCGACGTGCATTACGACGATTTCGTCAAACGCACATCAGAGTTCATGGAAGCGGTATCCGATCATGAATCCCTGTCCATCTGCGTCGCGATTTCACGCGACGTGTTGCAGGGCCAGTATTACAAGGCACTCATCAAGTGCCGCCAGCTTTTCGACTTCGAACAAGTAAGGTTGCGCTATGTCACTTCAAGCCTACCAGAAAACGCAGCGTAACACCGAGAACACGAAACAGACGGAATACCGTCTGTTCGCGCAGGTCACGCAAGCGCTTATTGAAGCCGCCAAGCACGGCAAGGCAAATATTGCAGGCTTGATCGACGCCCTCGATTGGAACCGGCGCATGTGGAGCGCCTTGGCGAATGATTGCGCCAGCCAGGGTAATAAGCTGCCTCCCGCCGTGCGCGCGAAGATCATTTCAATTTCAATTTGGGTATCTCGTTATTCCAGCGACGCGGCACAAAAAGGCGCATCGCTTGAACCGCTGATCGACGTCAACAAATCGATCATGGCGGGACTGTCACAGCGTCCGGCAGCTTAAGGAGACGCGGAAAGAACTGACCGGCAGAAGAATATCATGCCCGGCAAAATCTGCAGCAAACCTCAAGGCCCGCCATCGTGCGGGCCTTTTTTTGGCGAAATGCAAAGCATTTTAAGCTTGGCACGGAGGTTGCGGTAACCATGGCGAGGGCGAACGCAGTGAACAAAGCGTTCGTATAACAAGAGTGCAGAACCGAGGGAGCCACGCACATGCTCAGTGTTAACACAAACTACGGAGCCATGATCGCGCTCCAAAACTTGAACAAGACCAATTCGGAACTCGACAGCGTCCAGAACCACATTAACACCGGCTTAAAGATTGCCGGTCCCAAGGACAACGGCGCCATCTGGGCGATCGCCCAAAACATGCGTATGGACGTGATGGCATTCAACTCTGTGACGCAGAGCTTGAACCGTACATTGAGCGTCGTCGATACTGCTTTGGCGGCTGGCACGACGGTGTCTGATCTCTTGAAAGAAATGAAGGAAAAGGCGTTGGCAGCCCGCGACCCTTCAATCGACTCCAATTCGCGCGCCGCTTACAACGCAGATTTTGTGGCCTTGCGTGATCAGATCACAAAGACACTTTCGAATGCTGCATTTGACGGCACGAACCTTCTCGATGGATCGACGTCTCAGGTCATGGCCCTGGCCAACGCCGAAGGTGATTCTTTCATAACCGTCACCGCTCGCAACCTGTCACTCAGCGGCGCGACTGTGACATTGGCATCGACCGCAACGATTTTGACGGCAACGATGGCAAGTTCCGCCATTTCGACGATAGAAGCATCGTTGAATGCCTTGAATCTGGCACTGGCGCAATTGGGTACGGATGCGAAAAAAGTCGGGCTGCACAAAACTTTCGTCACCAAGCTCATGGACGAACTAGAAACCGGCATTGGCAACCTTGTCGACGCCGACTTGGCCCGGGAAAGTGCAAAGTTGCAGGCGTTGCAGACAAAACAACAGTTGGGCATCCAGGCACTATCGATTGCCAACGCAGCGCCTCAGTCAATCCTCGCCTTGTTCCGCCAATAGTTTTACCACAATAGTCGCGCACTCAAAGCGGGGCATTACGCAAACTTACCCGGCAAGAATTGCCTCATCAGGCAATTTCTGCCGGGTATTTTTTTCCCTGCGAGGCCACGTGTAGGCCAAAACTTACGGTTAGCGCCTGCTTTCGTGGGACGAGGCACCGCCCAGACCGGCACATCTTATCATTGAGAAACTCTGAACAAAAAGCGCGCGTTTTTCGGGTACGGCGCTTGCGATGGGTGTCCTGGGGCAAAACGCCCTGTAACACGCCAGAACGGAGCCTTCACATGCTGTCAGTCAACACAAACTACGGTGCTTACGTCGCTCTCCAGAACTTGAATGCGACCAACAAGGCCCTCTCAGAAACCCAAAATCGCATCAATACCGGCTTGAAGGTCGCTGGCCCGAAAGACAATGGCGCCATTTTCGCTATTGCCGAAGGTCTGCGAGCGGACGTTCAGTCATTCAATGCCGTGACCAACAGTCTGGATCGTGCAACCAGTTCTGTTGATACAGCTGTGGCCGCCGGTCAAGCCGTGTCTGACCTTCTGAAGGAAATGAAGGAAAAGGCGCTGGCCGCGAAAGATACGACCATCGATTCCAATACACGTGCGGCTTACAACGCAGACTTCGTGGCATTGCGTGATCAAATCACAAACATCTTGTCCAACGCCAGCTTCGACGGTGTCAATCTGGTTGACGGATCGACGGCACAGATTGCGGCTCTGGCCAACGCTGCCGGTGACTCGTTTGTGACCGCCAATGCCAAGGATCTGAGCCTCAGCGGTTCAATCGTGTCTTTGGGTTCGACGGCGACGATTTCGACGTCCACCAAAGCAAGTTCGGCGATCTCGACGATCGAAGCCTCGATCGACGCGCTGGGTCTGGCTCTTGCCGAACTCGGTACCGACAGCAAGAAGCTCGGCATCCACAAGACCTTCGTGCAGAAGCTGTCCGACGAACTGCAGAACGGCATTGGAAACCTTGTCGACGCCGACCTCGCGACGGAAAGTGCAAGGTTGCAGGCCTTGCAGACCAAGCAACAGCTGGGCATCCAAGCTCTGTCGATTGCAAACCAGGCGCCGTCAACATTGCTGGCTCTCTTCCGGTAATATCGGGAGGGATTGAAAAGGCGAGGCCGGGCGAGTTTCTCCGGCCTCGCACTTCAAAAACAAAAAACGAAGACCGGTCAACCGGCGAAGGAGTTGAGTGTTCCGCAAGGAACGGAGTGGAGCCAATGAATGATACGATTCAGCTAGTCCCGTCGGTCCCCGTACTGCCGCGCCAGGCGCCGGTGCGCCCTGACCATGTGGTTGAACCCGCAAAGAACACGCAGACCGAAAATCGCGGTGCAAATGACGGCCAGCATTCCACGCAACAAGACGCGCCGGCCAACAGGCATCTGACGATCTCTCGCCACGACACCCTGAACACATATGTATACCGCTCCATCGAAGAAGAGTCGGGCGATGTCCTGTGGCAGTATCCCGCCGAGAACATGCTACGCATGTCGCAGCATTGGCGCGACATGGAAGCCAGGGAATCCAGCCAACACGAAGTCGATCAGAAAGTTTAAAGGTTTAGCGCCAGCCGCAGGGCGCTCATAACCCGGGAAGGGTCCTCGTCGCTCATGGACGGGAACAAGGGCAAGCTCAACGCCCGCCGGTAATACTCGTCCGCGCCGCCTAGCGTCACACAGGGATCAAGCTCCCGATAATACGGTTGGCGATAGACCGGCAAATAATGAACTTGCGTACCGATCCCATCTTCAGCCAACCGGCGCATGACAGAACTGCGCGTCACCCCCAGCGCCGCAAAATCAATCAATGCAACATAAAGATGCCACGCTGGTGAAACGAACTGCGTGCGCGCCAGTGGCTGCACATGCGGTCCAAGCATTTCAATCTCGGCATCGTACTGCGCCACAAGCCGGCGCCTGCGTTCAGTGAACAGCGAAAGTTTCTTCAGCTGGCTGACACCCAGCGCGCACAACACATCGGGAATCCGGTAGTTCAATCCCGGTGCATCCATTTCGTAATACCAGGGGTTTGCTTCAGCTGAGCCCTCGAATGCTTCGCCGCGCTGCAGGAACTCTTCTGGGTCACGGCTCATCCCGTGCGTCCGGTCCCGCATGATCATGGAGGCGAGTTCCGGGTCATCGCTCGTCACGGCACCGCCTTCACCCATGGCAATGGTCTTGACCGGATGAAATGAAAAGCAGGTCAGATCGGCAAACCGGCAAGAGCCCACCAGCTCCTCCTCGCCATCTGCAAAGGTATAGCTCGTGCCCAACGCATGACAGGCATCCTCGACAATTCGCAGATTATTGTGGCGCGCCACCGAAAGAAGACCCGCCAGATCACCAATTTGTCCAGCCAAATGCACGTTAAAAACCGCTGCCGCGCGCTTGCCGGGGCAGCGCTCAATCGCCTCTTCCAAATCTTGGGGACGCATCAAGCCTGAATTTGGATCGACATCGGCAAACACGACGTCGCCACCGTTCAAGCGGACAGCATTGGCGGTCGCGAGAAAAGTGACAGCCGGCACAATGGTTGTGGTGCCCGGACCAAGATTGAGCGCTCGCGCCGCAAGGTGAAGCGCCGCGGTTCCATTCGAACACGCCACGACATGGCGGGCGCCTGTTGCAACGCCCAAAGCGCGCTCAAACTCGCCAACGCGCGGACCGGTTGTCAGATGATCGCTGCGCAGCGCCTCGACGACGGCTGCAATATCGTCATCGTCAATAACATGGCGGCCATAGGGTAGAAACGAATGCGCCGCCGTCATGCGAACGCATCGGTCAACATGATTTGCAGCGCACGAGCATCCAGTCTTTCAGGATTGGCGTCGCTCGAATAGGCAAACCCTTCCGCAACCGGACGGGCCCCAAGCGCAAGATAGGCTTCGCGCGAGGCCGGCAGATAAGCCGGCAAAATGACATAGCGATCAGGCATTTCAAGTGTCTGGCGCGCATCATCCATCGGCACCATGATTTCGTGCAGCTTCTCGCCGGGACGAATGCCGATAATTTTTTGTGGCAGGTGAGGGGCCATGCAGCGCGCCAGTTCCGCGGTGCTCATCGATGGTATCTTGGGCACGAATATCTCGCCCCCTTGCGTCAACGCCATCGAAGAGAGAACCAAATTGACCCCTTGCGTCAACGTAATCCAGAATCGTGTCATGCGCGGATCGGTGATCGGCAGCGCCTCGGCATTCTCGCTGATAAGTTTCTGGAAGAACGGCATCACACTGCCGCGCGATCCCACCACGTTGCCATAGCGAACCACCGAGAACCGGCAGCCATCGGCACCTGACAGATTGTTGGCCGCAACGAATATCTTGTCTGCCGCCAGTTTTGAGGCGCCGTAAAGATTGATCGGGTTTGCCGCCTTGTCCGTTGACAGGGCAACCACACACTTCACCCCGCGCTGAATAGCGGCCTGAACCACATTCTCCGCGCCGATCACGTTTGTCGCGATACATTCGAAGGGATTGTACTCGGCAATCGGCACTTGCTTGAGAGCGGCGGCATGGATGACATAGTCGACATCGCGCATTGCCATTTCCAAACGGCTTGGATTGCGCACGTCACCGATGAAGTAACGCATAAACGGATAGCGCTCCTGCGGGAAGACCTGCGCCATCTCGTATTGCTTGAGTTCGTCACGCGAAAATATGATGAGTTTCTTCGGCTTGTAACGTGCGATCACCGTGCGAACAAAATGCTTGCCGAACGATCCCGTGCCGCCCGTCACCAGTACCGTCCGGTCGTTCAGATCAATGGCCGGCTCAAGAAAGTCGCGGGTTTGCTGAAAGGCGCCGTAAGCACCAGGAAGGGCTTCGTCGTCGTCGTTGGCATAGGCCTGTAGAACTGGCGTCATGGCGATCCGGACTTGGAATGAGGAG